>JADGCR010000397.1 GCA_015228895.1 Magnetococcales bacterium | reverse complement strand
GAATGAAACAGAAATGGAATCAGATATACGGGGGGCGGGGGGATTATCCCCCGACGGGTCCAGGGCGGCGCCCTGGGACTCTGCCGTTTGCGGTTGACTTCCGACCCCATGGGATCCAGGGGGCACCCCCGGAACTTTCCTTTCGCCGTTGACACAATCATGCTGCACCGTTCAGGGGTCTGAATGGTTACGCCAAAGGAAATATTATAAAGTCAACGGATTGGTGTCTCACTTCCCCGCCAACACCACCCGATTCCTCCCCCCGTTCTTCGCCTCGTACAACGCCCGATCCGCCGCATCATTCAACGCCGTCGCCGTCTGCTGCCCCGGAAACGCCGCCACCCCACAGGAAAACGTCCGCGTGAAAACCGTCTCCTCGAACTGATGCTGAATCGTCGAAAACGCCTCCCGCAACGTATCCATCACCCCCAAGGCCGTTTCACCATCCGTCTCCGGAAAAATAACCGCAAACTCCTCCCCGCCATACCGCCCTACGATATCCGTGGAACGCACCCGCTGCCGCAACAATCGGGAAAGACTCCGAATCACCCGATCCCCCGTGGGATGCCCATAGGTGTCGTTAACCGACTTGAACTTGTCGATATCGACCATGGCCATCGCCAACGGCTTGCCCAACCGTTGCGCCCGCCCGACCGCCAAAGCCAACTGCTCCTTGGTGCGCGTGTGATTATAAAGACCCGTCAAACTGTCCTTGATCATGAACCCCTGCAAAATCCGCGACCGCCTGACCCGCGTCAATACCGACCGAACCAGATGATCCGGCTGAATCGGCTTGGTCAGAAAATCATCCCCTCCCGTGGCCATGGCGCTGAGTTGCTTATCCAGGTTCTTTTCGCCCGACAGAAAAACGATCGGCATGCCAACAAAAACAGGCTGCTGCCGAATGACCCGCGCCAGTTCCAATCCGGTACACTGCGGCATGTAGAGATCCATCAGGGCCAGATCCGGCCGGAATTCGTGCAGATGTTCCAACACATCCAAAGGATTGTTGACCACCTTGGTCTGCATGCCCCCCTCTTCCAGAATATTGGCCAAATGCTGGGCCAAGGCCCTGGAATCGTCCACCACCAGAATGCGATAGGGCTCCTCGTGCAGCGGATGCACCAGCTCATCCAACGTGTCCACCAAACGGGTGATGTCCACCGGTTTTTCGAAAAGCGTCACCCCCCCGGCCCGAACCACGTTCAACCGGGTCTCCAGATCGCCCTGCCGGGTGATGAAAATGACAGGGGGTAGATTTTCCCGTTCTTCCCGAAAACGCCGCCAGTAAAGCGCACCATCGCCATCCGGCATGGCCACGTTGAGAATCACCACTCCCGGCGAAACCACTTCCAGACGGCGCAGCAGAATATCGAGCGTGGTGCATGTTTCCACCCGATAGCCGTAACAGGCCAACTGCTGCCCGAGTGTTTTGCTCCAAAGCGCGTCGGGCTCTGCCAGTAATATCAGCGCTGCCTCACGAGGTGGTGTTTTCTGACTCTCCTCAGCCTCCTCGACCATGATCGGTGCGGGGCCCGTCCGCAAATCCAGGGCGATCTGCTCCACCAGATGCTGTAACGCCTGGGAAACGGCGTTCCGTCCCGTCTGATCCGGAACCTCACCGCGCAAACACCAGGTGGCGATGAGATTCTCCATCACCCGGGCCTTTTCGCCTACCCTGGGGAAACCGAAGGTGGCCCCCGATCCGGCCAGGGAATGCACCATGCGATGCAGCGTGTCGAAGCGCTCCTTTTGCCAGGAGTCCGGTTGCAGCCCGGTCCAGATCTCCTGAATCTTGCGCAATCGCGCCGGTAACTCGCCCGCCCAGTTGCGACAGGCCAGGTTGAGTTTTTCCATCAGGGCCGGTGGGAGACTTTTTTCAGACATGTGTTTCACTTGTCCTGTTTCGTGCTATCTTTATCACCAGGTCGCTACTATTCCCCATGCCCTTTCGAAAGCACATGGATTCGAGCCGCCCCAAGATTCTACTGGTGGATGACAATCCGGGCAACCTTCGCATCCTCGCGGAGACCCTGCGCCACGATTATACCATCGTGGTGGCCCGGGATGGAGAAACCGCCCTGCAACTGGCCCGGGAATCCAATCCTCCGGATGTCATTCTGCTGGATGTCATGATGCCCGGCATGGATGGTTTCGAGGTTTGTCTCCGCCTTAAGTCGGATCCGATAACCTGGAGTATTCCGGTGCTGTTTGTCACGGCGTTGGCGGAAACCGAGGCGGAAGTCAGAGGATTGACCGTCGGAGCCGTCGATTTTATCACCAAACCGATTGTGCCCCGCCTGGTCAAGGCTCGTGTCCGCAGCCAGGTGGAACTCAAACGGCACAAGGACCATCTGGAAGAACTGGTCGAGCAACGCACCCGGGAAATCGCCATCACCCAGGAAGCCACCATCCACGCCCTGGCCTCCCTGGCGGAAACCCGTGATCCCGAAACCGGAGGACACATCCGTCGTACCCAGCATTATGTTCGTATCCTCGCTTCGGTCCTGCAACGACACCCCCGCTTCCGGGACACCCTAACGGACACCATGGTGGACATGCTGTTCAAATCCGCACCCCA
>JADGCR010000396.1 GCA_015228895.1 Magnetococcales bacterium | reverse complement strand
CTCTGGAGGGGATTCAACGATTTGGACAGGGGAGTGACCTTGTGGAAACGGGTGAAGGCTGCGTGGTCCAGATTGCCCGCCAGGGTGCGCAGGGAGGCGATGTCCGCGCGCCGGGCGGCGAGCAGGGCGGCGATCGCTCCCCCGCCGGAGTATCCCACCAGATGCAGACGAGGGGCCCGGGCCTTTTTCTTCAGGTCCGTCAGGGCCAGATCCATGGCCTGGACCACCTCCTCGGAGAACCGTCCCAGGGTCCACCACCCGTTGCTCCCGCACTCCGGGAGTGGCCGTTCCGGGTCGGAGTACATGCAGGGTCGGGCCAGATAGGCCACATTGTCCCCCTGGTGCAGGGCGGCCAGCCGTAATACCATGGGGTTGCGCGGGGTTGGGTCCGGGGAGGGGCGATAGGCGGTTTCGTAGGCGAAACCGTCCCCTTCGATATAGACGGTCAGCGGCTCTCCGGGTGTGGCCATGCGGCTCCAGGTCATCAGGCGGGTCGTCTGCGCCGGAACCCAGGCCCCGGCGAGTCGGGCGCCCCCCGCCACTTCCGCGGCCAGCATGCGGCGGTTGTCGGCGCAGGCGCTCAACGCGAGCGTCAGTGTCAGCAGCAGCAGGGGCGAAAGGCGCGACATGGTGTGGCAACTCACGGGCAGGGTGTCATGGACCAAAATTCCGACATGAATATACCGTTGGCCGCCCCAGGGCGCAAGCCGGGTTTGCGCCCTCTCCTGTCTCCCTCGCTGGCGGTTCTCTCCCTGCTGGTGGCGCTGGGGTGCGCCTACTGGAACGTCACCCTGGGGGCCTTCCACTTCGACGACGAAAGCAACATCATCGACAATCGGGCCTTGCAGGTCCATACCCCCACCCTGGCCAGTCTCTGGCAGGCGGGCAAGAGCGGCTATACCGCCTCGCGTCCTCTGGCGGGTGCCACCTTCGCCTGGGACTGGCATCGGGGCGGGGGGCGGGCCGGGGCGTTCCTGGCCACCAACCGGGTCATCCACGGGGTGAACGCGCTGCTGCTGCTGGCGCTCCTGTACCGGTTGATCCAGACCCCAAACCCGCAGCGGCGGCTGTTCGCGGCCTGGGTGGGGGCGCTGTTCTGGACCGTGCACCCCATCCAGGTGCAGGCGGTCGCCTATGCCACCCAACGCATGGCCTCCCTGGCGACGCTGTGCATGCTCCTCTCCGTTCTGGCCTTCATGCAGTGGCGTGTCATGAGGGGACGGGCCTGGCTGTGGCTCCCCCTGTCCGCCGCCAGTTGCGGGGTGGGGATGCTGGTCAAGGAGATCGCCGCGCTGGTGCCGTTGCTGCTGTTGCTGGTGGAGTTCGGCGCCCGCCCGGAAACGGTCCATCGGCGCCCCTGGGATCCTCTGTGGCTGGCCCTGCCGGTTGGAGGGATGCTCTGCTTCGTCCTGGATGGAATCCTGGGGGGGCCGCTCTGGAGTTTTCTGCTGGAAAACTATCAGCGGATGGGGGAGCGGGTGGTGGATTTCTCCATGGGGGAGCGCCTGCTGACCCAGCCACGGGTCTTTTTTTTCCACCTCTCCCAGATCCTCTGGCCCCTGCCGGAGCGCTTCGCCATCGAGCACGATTTCGTCACCTCCAGGGCCTGGTTGCAGCCCCCCGCCACCCTGCTGGCCTGGCTGGCCCTGGGGGTGTGGTGCGTGGTGGGGGGCTGGCTGCTGGTGGCCGGGGGACCCCGGCGCGTTCTGGGGTCTCTGCTCCTCTGGCCGGTGGCGGCGCTCTCGCTGGAAAGCGGTCCCGTGGGGTTGGAAATGGTCTACGAACATCGCATGTATCTGCCTTTGGCCGGTTTCGCGGGTCTGCTGTCCTGGGGCGTGGCCCACGGGTGGCGGCCGGGCGGCCGGGGGTGGGCGCTGACGGCCGGCCTGTTGGTCTGCGTGGGGCTGTTGATCCTCTCCACCCGGACGCGCCTGCTGGATTGGCGCTCCCCCATGCGGTTGTTGCAAGCCACCGTCGTCCACACCGCACCCAATTCGGCACGGGCCTGGGACAATCTGGGCACCCTCTACGCGGAGAGCCAACGCGTTCAGGAGGCGGAAGCCGCCTTTTCCATGGCCATCGCCCTGAATCCCCGGCATGTCGCCGCCCTGGTCAACCGGGGCATTCTCAGGAGCGGCTCCCCCCACACCCTGGAGTCGGCCCTGGCGGACCTGAACAGCGCCCTGGACCGTCCCGCACCCCCCCTCCAGGCTCTGGTGGCCAGAGGGAATCTCCTGGTGCGGCTGGGTCGTCTCCAGGAGGCGGAACGGGATTACGCCAGAGCGCTGCGCGTCGGTTCCCAGGGGGATGACGTGGGCACCCGGGACAAACGGCGCCATCTGCTCTCCGCCGCCCACTACCAGATGGGCAACCTGCAACAGCGGCTGCAACGGTTCCCTCTGGCGCTGGACCACTACCGGCAGGCCGTGGCCATCGATCCGGGCAATGCCCTGGCCACCTTCAACCAGGGGGAGCTGTTGTTGCGCCTGGGCAGAGGGGAGGAGGCGCTCCAGGCTTTGAACCGGGCCGTGGCGCTGCAACCCGCGGACCCCAGCGCCTATTTTCTCCGGGGCAAGGCGCGCCTGC
>JADGCR010000395.1 GCA_015228895.1 Magnetococcales bacterium | reverse complement strand
ATCCCATGCTCAACAGGCTGGTCATCTGATCCCCCTGACCCGCGACCGCCTGACGGGCCGAGCCGAAATCCAGAATCACCGGCGTGCCGTCGTTGCGAATCAGGATGTTGGGGGGCTTGAGGTCACGATGGATGAAGGCCGCCTTGTGGAGCAGCTCCAGGCCGTCGAGGAGAGGCGGGAGAATCTTTTTGATGGCGGCTTCGGGCAACACCTTGCGGCGTTTGAGGATGGCGTCCAATCCCTGGCCTTCCACATACTCCATCACCATGTAGGCGGTGTTGGCGTTGCGAAAGAAGCTCACCACCCGCACGATGCTGGGGTGGCGGAAACGGGCCACGATCTGGGCTTCCTTGAGAAAGCTGTCCAGCCCCCAATCGAAGGTCTCCTTGTCCGCGGGTGAATTGGGCAGAACCTCGCTGCCACCTCTGCGGGAGGCGAAACTGGTGGGCAGATACTCCTTGATGGCCACCAGTTGATCCTGATTGGTGTCCCGCCCCAGATAGGTGATCCCGAAACCACCCTTGCCCAGAACCCGGAGGATCTCGAACCAGAGGAGCTTGGTCCCTGGCGCCAGGGCGCTATTGTAGGGTTCCGTATTCATGGGTCCGTGCCGGATGCCGCCAGAAACCAGGCGCAAAAATCGATTTTCATGCCTCCGGACCCTATGCGCACGACACGATCAGCTCTTGCGGGACGATTCGGAAAACATGGCGCGCAAGGCTCCGGCCTGATCCTCCAGCTCCTCGGTGGGCAACCCGTCTTCCTCGGCGTCGAGCAGACTGACCTTGTTGAGTTCCTTTTCCACTCGCAGGGTGGATGCGGATGGCAGAACCATCGGGTCGTCCACCTCCGGGGGGGCGGCGACGTGCTCCAGGTCCGGATTGTGGACTCTGTGACTGCTCTCCTGGCCCTCGTCTCCATCCCAGATTCCTTCCTCGAGTTCCTCGCCATGGGCATTCCGCCATTCATACCGCATCTCGGCCTCGGAACCACTGACCATCTCCCGTCCTTCGCGGATCCAGCCGGCGATGTTGCTGATGCCGTTCTTGACAATCAGGGAGAGGCCGGCGGCCAACACCACGCCCCCCTCCAGCAGCCTGCTGACGGCCAGGGGATGGGCGTTGGCGTAACGACGCCGAATGGCATCCTTGGCGGACAGGGGGGGATCCATGCGGCTTTCCGGACGGGAATCCTGACATTTGCCCCGGGAGCGACGGTCGATCTTCTGTTTGTCCAGGACCGACGGTCTCTCGAAGGGACGATCCCCCGCGAACCGTTCCACCACATGCCAGAGGGCACCCTGTTTGCGTTTATTCAAATGGCTGTTCATATTTTCCCAGGTCCCGTGCAAATCCGCTTGACGTAACTTCCCATCCAGATTACCACTAGAGCGTCAGAAACAAAACGTTGTTGACCCCATGGATACCAGAATAAGGAAAGCCCCACTCGTGAACACACTCCACCAATCCCCGTGTCACACTCCCCTTGCCACAGAAGAACAGCACGCGGTTCAACCGTCCGCGCCCCACAGTCCGGTTGATCCCCAACTGGGCCAACTCACCCCGCGAGAGGCCTTCGAGCTGGTTTCCACCACGGACGCGGCGTTCATCGACATCCGTTCCGAGGTGGAACATTTTTTTGTCGGCAGCCCCACCGGAGTGGTCAACATTCCCTGGCAGGACGCTCCGGACTTTGAGGAAAATCCTCGTTTTGTCCAGGAGGTGCTGCAGGCGGTCAAACGCCGGGAACGCATGGTTGTCCTGATCTGCCGTTCGGGTCACCGCTCCATCGACGCGGGCAACCGGTTGATCCATGAGGGTTTCCAATCCGTTTACCATGTGCTGGAGGGATTCGAGGGGGACCGGGACGAACGGCACCACCGCTCCAGTCTCAATGGATGGCGTTTTCACGGTCTGCCCTGGGTGCAGTGCTGACACCCTCAGGCGAAAAAGCGCCGCATGACCCCAAACATGTCCGGAACCAGGTAAATCAGAAAACCGATCACCGACAAGACAACCAGCAGAACCACACCCCCCACCACGTTCACGGTGATATCGCTGTAATCCACGGAGCGGGTCATCAGGGAGGCGATGTCACGCATGGAGACGACCCCCACGAAACGGGGACCGTCGAACACCAGCAGATGGCGGATGCGGTACTCCTTCATCGTTTTCAGACAATATTTGCACGTGGCGTTGTAGTCCACCCGCACCAGATCCCGTGTCATCACCTCGTGGATGGGGGTGCGCACGGGATCGCGCTTCTTGCCGATCACCCGCACCATCAGATCCCGTTCGGTGAAATATCCCGCCACCGCGCTCCCTTCCATCACCACCAGGGAGCCAACGCCCCGGTTCACCATGATATCCACACCCTCCGCGACGGTGCGGTATTGATTGATGGTGGCGACGTTGTCATGAATGACAGACGTGATCCTGCAAGTCATGTTTTCAACCTTGTTTGATAGGTGTCTGATCCGACCGACCGTGGTGGCCCACAACAAAAAAATCCGCGACTGATCTTAAGGGAAGAAGCGCATCCCCGTCATTGAAAAAAAACGGTCCCGCCTTCCAAAAAAAACAAATACAC
>JADGCR010000394.1 GCA_015228895.1 Magnetococcales bacterium | reverse complement strand
GGCCCCTGGCGAAATAATGCATCAAACGGTTTCCTTGCTATGATGTTTGTGATAATAATAATTTACAGTTTCCACAAATCATGCCAATTTCCGCCACCGGGCGATTTGCTCGGTGTGTGGTTCTGTAACCTGCTGTAACCTCCTGGTGACGGACTGGGAGCAGCCTGCAACGTTTGTGAGGCGCGCCTGGTGTCTGTTCAAAAAAAAGGATGGATATCATTTAAATATCTCCGATGCAAGAAACGATGTGGGTGCAACGAACGTTGCAGAGGGTGCGGCTGGGAGGTGCTGGCCATTCGAGGCGCGATTCGGTACAATCCGCTCATGGTGGTGCCGCTGTCATCCATCAAAGATCCGTATGGATTTCGAGGAGGGGGAGATGTGGAAAACGATGCCCGGAGTTGAAAAGAAGAAGATCGGTTACCTCCTGCTCGTCCTGCTGACGAGCATGATGGGTCTGGTGCTGATCATGCAGATGGAGCAGATCGTCGAAGCCAGCGACAAGCTCTACCAGCATCCGTTCCAGGTGAGCAACGCCGCCCAGCGCAGCAAATCCGCCCTCCTGCAGATGCAACTCATCATGCACCACCTGCTGAACGCCTACACCCCGGAACTGGAGACGGCCAGTTGGCTGAAGATGATGCAACAGGAGGCCGCGTTCAAAAAGAATGTGCGCGTGATCGAGGAACGCTTTCTGGGTGCCAGGGAGGTGGTGCGGCAGATCCAGGAGGAGTGTCTCCGATTGCGCTTCGGCTATCAGGATGTCGTGGACCTGGTGCGGGTGGGCCATCTGTCGGAGGGGGTGCGGAAGGAGCGGGAGATCAGCCTGTCCCACATCGCCAATCTGGAACGGCTGATCAACGAAGTCATCGATTTCGCGGAAAACAAAGCCGTGGATTTCCATCAGGAGGCCGTCGCCAGCCGGCGTCAGGCCGTCGGGGGCAGCATCCTGTTCGTCATGATCGTCAGCCTGTTGGCCGCCGGGATCACCCGCAGGCAGTTTTTGCATTTCGTCTCCATGGAGGAGACCCGCAAGGCGGCGATGGCGACCCTGCAACAGACTCTGGCCTCTCTTTCGTTAAGCGAAAACCGGTTGCAGGGGATCATCAACAACTCCAACGCCCTGATCTGCCTCAAGGACACCCTGGGACGCTATCTTCTGGTCAACCGGCGTTTCGAGACCCTGTTTCGTGTCACCAATCGGGAACTGGGCAACAAGACCGCCTTCGACCTGTTTCCACCGGAACTGGCCGCAAGCAACTGGCTGCAAGACCGCCAGGTGATCGAACACGGGGTCATCGTCGAAAAGGAGATGGTGGTCCCGCAGGAGGAGGGACCACGCACCTTCCTGGCGGTCCGTTTCCCCCTGCGCGACGATGGGGGTCGTCTTCTCGGGGTCGGGGGCATCGATACCGACATCACCGAGCGCAAACGGGTGGACGACTCCCTGCGCAAATCCCACAAACTGCTGGAAGCGCTGTTTCACACCAGTCACCTCTCCATGGCCTTTCTGGACCGGGAGTTCCATTTTGTCCGGGTGAACCGCTCCTATGCGGAAAAATGCGCCCTGGATGTGGGGTTCTTCCCTGGTCGCAACTACTTCGACCTCTTCCCCCACCCGGAGAACGAGGCCATTTTCCGTCGGGTGGTGGAGACCGGAACGCCGTTCACCACCCGGGCCAGACCTTTCGAGTTTCCCGATCATCCCGAATGGGGGGTCACCTATTGGGACTGGACCCTTCAGCCCATCCCCGGAGCGCGGGGGGAGGTGGAGTGGCTGATTTTCGAACTGCTGGACGTGACCGAAAACGTGCGGAACGGGCAGGCGCTGCAGGATACCAACCGGATGTTGCGCACCATCCTGGACACCATTCCCACCCGTGTGTTCTGGAAGGACATCCACTCCCGTTACAAGGGCTGCAATCGGGCCTTTGTCGCCTTCGCCGGGCTGGACACCCCGGAGCAGATCATCGGCGCAAGCGATGACGACCTGCACTGGTCCGGGCGGGCGGAGGCGTTCCGACGGTTCGACCGGCAGGTGATCGAGGGGGGAGAGGCGGTGTATGCGCGGGAGATGGCCATCGAGAATCGGGACGGCGGCAGGGGGTGGGCGTCCGTCACCAAGATCCCCATGTTCGATGGGGAGGGCGCGACCGTTGGCGTGCTGTGCGCCGCGACCGACATCACCGCGCTCAAACTGGCCGCGGAGGAGCAGGCCCGCCTTCAGGAACAGGCCTATCAGAACGATCGCCTGGCCTCCCTGGGTCTGCTGGCCGCCGGCATCGCCCACGAGGTCAACAATCCCAACAACATCATCGCCGTGAACGCCAGCCTGTTGCAGGAGATGTGGCACGACGCCAAGCGGATTCTGGACCGCTACTATCGGGACAACGGGGATTTCTCCCTGGGCGGCGCCCCCTACGGGGAGGTGGGGGAGACGGTGCTCCCCCTGCTGGTCGGCATCGAGGAGAACGCCCGGCGCATCAAGGCCATCATCAGCAACCTGAAAAGTCTCTCCCAACCCCGGAGCACGCCGAAGATGCAACCCATGGACCTGCGGGAGGCCATCAACAGATCGGTATCCTTTTTGCAG
>JADGCR010000393.1 GCA_015228895.1 Magnetococcales bacterium | reverse complement strand
GCAGCCGGGATTCTGGCCCTGGCGATTGTGCTCTTTGGCATCTTCCCGGTTCCTGTGTTGGCGAAAATGACCGCCACTTTGGACCGTTTCGCCGCTTTGTTCGCCATTCGGTTGTGACCTGGGAGAAAAAACATGTCACACCCGGAACCGACTACCCCATTGACCCGCAGGGAACGCATTCTGCAAAGTGTGCGTCGCATGGAACATGTCGTTCCAGCCCAGGCACCGATTACCGATTTCGTCCATCACAACACCCTGCACGGCTATCAGCACCTGCCGTTTCCGGAGGCGTTGGCGGAGGCGCGCAAGGTGACGGGGATTTTCGGCTTTCTCTCCCCGTCCCGGTTCCGCGAGTTGCGCCGGGAGGGGCGGATCGACCGGGAAGACCTGGAGGCGGTCATCGCCGCCGATCCGGAACTGGCGGCCGGCGATCCTCTGGGACCGACCACCCGTGGCACCCTGGTGCGCCTGGTGATGGAAAACGGGATCCAGCCGGTCTCCGCCCTGCAACTGGCCTGGGAGATCGGGGAGCGGCACGCCTTGACCCGTCCCCAACCCGACGCGCCCGGCGTCTGTACTCCCGCCGAGGTGGCCGACCTGTGGCAGGCGGCTCTGGACTGCTTCGGGTTGCAGCGCAACGACTGGCACAAAGAGGAGCGTCTCGACCTCTCCGACGGGGAGGAGCCCCTGTTTCCCACGGACGACGCTCTGCAGGAGTCCCTCGCCAAACAGGGCAGGATCATCCAGCAGATCCGTCAGGCGGCGGACTACCTGTGGCGCGACCTGACGGACCAGGTGGGGGTCGCCTTGACGTTGCGGGGATTTTTGCGCGCCCTCACCGGCGAGGATCTCCTGGAGGGGGTGCGACCCTATCTGTTGCGCTCCCTGGCCGCCTTTCTGGATCTCGGTCTGGCCCCCTGGCCGTTGCCGGAGCGGGAGCGGGGGTTTTACGCGGCCTGGAAAGCCTGCGCCCTGCATGAACAGGCCATGGCCCTGGAGCAGATGCCCTTCTGGTGCGCCGAGATCGCCGACCTGCCCGCCACGGCCATGGAGGCGGTGGAGAGTTGCCTGAGTCGTCTGGGTCTGCCGGAGGAGCGCTGGGGAGGCTACCTGGAACGGCTGGCCATGGAGATTCCCGGCTGGTCCGGCATGATGATGTGGCGTTCCCTCAGGCCCGATTATCAGGGAATGGGGGGCGCGGTGCGGGTGGAGATGCTCGATTATCTGGCGGTGCGGCTGGTGCTGGAGCGGCTTTTCGCCAGGCGGCTGTGCCATGCCCAATGGATGGTGGAACCCTCCCTGGAGACCCTGGGGTGGTATTTCCGTCGCTTCCGGGGAGAGTTCTACGTCCGCTGGACCCTGTTCAACGGTGAGCTGCCCGAATTTCTCGCCACCCGCGCCACCCGTCTGCTGCGTCGTCCGGGGGAGGAGCCGAAGGTGGTGCGGGAGTGGCAGAAACTGGCCTACCAGATCTGGATCAAGGAACAGCAGACCCCGCAACCACGGTCTGGTTCCGGCCAGGGGGCGCGGGGCGGGGCGTGGCCCCTGTTTCTGCTGGCCCAGCATCTGGGGTGGCGTGGGGAGACGCTGCGCCGCGTCACTCTGGCCGAAGCCGGGGAGATCCTGGCCCTGATTGCCCGATTGACGGATGAAAAGGTCGGCTTTTTGTGGTTGCAGGCCTACGAGCGCCACTACCGGAACCAGGTCTTCGCCGCCCTGAGCGCCAATCATGGCCGGGGACGCTGGGCCAGCCGGGAAGTGCGGCCCCAGGCCCAGGTGATCTTTTGCATGGATGACCGGGAGGAGGGGATCCGCCGTCATCTGGAGGAGCTTGCCCCCGCCATCGAGACCCTGGGGGCTGCCGGATTCTTCGGGGTGCCGGTCAACTGGCTGGGGGTGGACGACGACGCCCCCGCCGCTCTCTGTCCCGTGGTGGTGACCCCCGCTCATGACATCCACGAGCGGCCCGCGCCAGGGAGCGAATCCCTGCACGGGGCCCACCGGCGCAAACGGGGGTTTCTGGCGGGGTGCAGGGGGGCGCTGTTCCGGGAGAGCCACAGGGGGTTGGTGCTGCCCACCCTGGTGCCTCTGATCACCGCTCCCTGGATCCTGTTGACCCTGACCGGCAAGGTGCTGGCCCCCCGTCTGTGGGGACGGGCGATCGGGGGGTTGCGCCGCCGGTTCGACCGGGTTCCGCCCACCTCCATGACCCTCACCGCCCCGGAGGACGGAAGACCCGCCACCCCGGCCACGCCACGCCTGGGCTTCACCGACGGGGAGCAGGTCCGGCGTGTGGAGGGATTCCTGCGCACCCTTGGCCTGACCAGGGGGTTCGCCCCCCTGGTGGTGATTTTCGGGCACGGTTCCAGCAGTCAGAACAATCCCCATCTGGCCGCCTACGATTGCGGGGCGTGCAGTGGTCGCCACGGGGGGCCCAACGCCCGGATTTTCGCCGCCATGGCCAACCGTCCCAAGGTGCGGGCCGGGCTGGAGGCGCTGGGGATCGTCATTCCACCGGACACCTGGTTTCTGGGGGGAGAACACAACACCGGCAACGAGGCCATCGAGTGGTTCGATCTCCCGCTGGTGCCACCCGGCC
>JADGCR010000392.1 GCA_015228895.1 Magnetococcales bacterium | reverse complement strand
CGGGCCACCGGCAGGGCCTGATCGATGGACAACTGGGCCACACCCGGCATGGAGACCACCGGATTGCGCACCTCCCGCCCCGGCACGATGAACAGGGGCAACACCAGATGCTCCGGCGCCAGCCGGGTCTCCCGCGTGAGGCGGCGAATCGCCGGAGAGCTGCGCAAGCGGCGGGGTCGTTGGATCAGGGGCACAGTCGGCATCGGCGGACTCTTTGGTCTGGGGGTCGAACGGGATGCGTGTCGCACAATTTTTTAAATTATTAAGATATTCCTTGGCAGCATTGCAAGGTGTGACTTAGAATCGGGAACAACAGCAACGAAGACCAACCCCCAGACCGCGCATCAATGGAAACATCGAATCATGACGCAACAAATCGGAAAACGACTCCTGGTTGCCGGTTCCTCCAATGTTGGATGTGTGCGCACACTCAACGAGGACAATTTCCTGATTGACGAGCAAATCGGTCTCCTGGTGGTCGCCGATGGCATGGGGGGCCACGACGCCGGCGAAGTGGCCAGCCAGTTGGTGGTGGACTCCATCCGCAACACCCTGCACACCTTCATGCGCATTCCCCAGGAGTCATCACGTCAGATCCCCTCCCCCCGCGCCGACGACTGGGAGCCGGACAACACCCCCCCGGCGGGTCACAAGGCCCACCCGAACAACGACGAACCCACCGTGGACGAAGCGCCCAATCCCATTCTGAGCGTGGTGCAGTCCGCCGTCAACCGGGCCAACGCGGCGGTGAACAGCGCCAACATGGAAAAGGGATATATGGAAGGGATGGGCATGGGGTCCACCCTGGTGGGATTGTGGCTGCCGGAATACAGCGAAAAACCGGTGATCTTCCATGTGGGGGACAGTCGCCTCTATCTGTTCAGCAAGGGACAACTGACCCAGGCGACCCAGGACCACTCCATGTATCAGCAATGGATCAATTTCGGCAGGCGGGGAGAACCACCCGCGCAGAACATTCTCCTCCAGGCCATGGGGCCCTCCAACTATGTCACCCCCGACATCGGCTTTCAGGATGTCGCCAGCGGCGACCTGGTGCTCCTCCGTTCCGACGGCCTGACGGGCATGGTCCCCGTGCCCGGGCTCGCCGCGGTCCTGGGGGAGACCCACCGGCACAACCTGGATGAGAGCTGTGCCCGCCTGATCGAAATGGCCAGGAAAGCGGGAGGCAAGGACAACATCACGGTCATTTTGGGATGCTTCATATAAATCCGGAATCATTGTTAACTTTTTTGTCAGAATCTTCGATACTCAAAGGGGCCGCTCATGAGAGAAAACGCCAAATTGTCTATCATGTTCGCCGATATTGCAGGCAGCACAAAACTGTACGAAACCATTGGCGACGCCAAAGCCCGTGAAATCACTTCACGCTGCATCGAACTGCTTTCCAAGATCACGGCCCAGCATGGCGGACGGGTGGTCAAGACCATTGGCGACGAGGTGATGTGCACCTTTCCATCCGCCGACACCGCGGCCCAGGCCTCGGTGCAGATGCAGGAGGACGTGGCCTCCCAGGCTCCCCGTTGGGGGACGGCTCTCAAAATCCGCGTCGGCTTCCACTACGGCGACGTCATCAAGGAAAACGGCGATGTCTTCGGGGACGCGGTCAATCTGGCGGCCCGCATGGCCGCCCAAGCCAAGGGGGACCAGATCATCACCACCGGGGACACCCTGGAACTGATGAGTCCCCATCTGCGCATGGACTCCCGCATGTTGATCACCACCACGGTCAAAGGCAAGGCCAAGCCGATCCAGATCGTGGAGTTGACCTGGGGAGAGGAGGAGGAACTCACGGTGATGGGGGGGATCTCTCCCGCCGTGGTGGCCCCCAAGGTGACCACTTCCATGATCGTCTCCTTCGAAGGCCAACAGATCGCCTTGGGCGAAAGCCAGTCCGTGGTCAGTTTCGGACGGGGCACCACCAACAGTTTCGTGGTCCCGGACAGCATGTCCTCCCGGGTCCACTCCCGCATGGAGTTCCGGCGGGGCAAAATCTTTCTGGTGGACCAGAGCACCAACGGCACCTTTGTCATCAACTCCAAGGGCCAGCAAACCTTCGTCCACCGGGACGAGCATCTCATGGAAGGTTCCGGCGTGATCGGTCTGGGTCGCGTGGTCGCCCCGGACGATCCCCTGGCCGTGCATTACTCCCAATAGTCATCCTCCCGCAGGCGGCTGATCCCGTCGGCGACCCGCAGGGCCAGCAAACCGTCTCGCAAGGTGACTCGGGGTTGCCCATGGCTGCGGATCGCCGCGACGAAATCCGCCAGTTGCAGCGCCATCCCATCGGGCAGAGTCCGCCCCCGGCATGGCTGGCCCATCAACCACCGGCCAAGACGGGTCCTGAAATCCCGTGGCGGGGATGGACCCAGCAACTCCTGATAATCCAGCCGCTCCGCCCCCAGATAGAGGGTCAACTGATCCGGCCAGGAACGCCCCACATGGGTTCCCCCCGCCACCAGGACGGTGACGCCCCCCGGATAATCGATCAGGGCGCCACTGTGATCGGCGCAGTCCAGAAAGGGACGGGTGCTGTGGGAGGAGGCCCGCACCCGCACCGGCACTCCGAAAAACCAGTTGAGCACAT
>JADGCR010000391.1 GCA_015228895.1 Magnetococcales bacterium | reverse complement strand
CTATGGGGTGTTCTACATGCGCGGGGCGCTCTTGCCTCTGCGCAGTCTCCAGGACGGGTTGACCAATATCCTGGCAGGACGTCAGGAACAGCTTGTGCCGCCATGCGGTGACCAGGAGTACCTCTCCCTGACCCGCATGATCAACCTGACCTTGCGCCACCTCATGCACAACAAGGAAGAGCGTTCACGCATGGCGCAACTGGCTTTCGCGGACGCCATTCTGCTGCGCCTCGTCAAGACCCTTGGACAACCCATGGCCAATATTTCCACCTCCTGCCAGATCCTTCTGGAGGAAGATTCTCATGTTTTCTCAGAATTTCAAAGGGATATGCTGCTGCAGATTCAGCAGCAGGCCGAACAGGGCAGACGCATGCTGACCACGGTGCAGGAGTACGCCACCCCCTCGGAGGAACCCGCCAGACCCCTCCTGCTGGCCGAACTGATCCACCAGATTGTCACCACCATCCAGCAGCAGCAGGGCCAACTCTCCCCATTGGGGATCCGGATCCCAGAGGATTTGCAGGTGATCGGCAATCGACTCACCCTGGAGCGGGGGCTGCACGATCTGATCGCGTTGGTATGGCACGCCATGCCGGCCAACGACACGCTTTTCATCCAGGGGCGCCGGCTCGACAAGGCTCAAATGCAGGAGGCCATGGAAAGTTCGACGCTGCGTCCCCTGGTCTGGCTGCCCGCCGAGTGTGTCGAGGTGGTGGAAATCGCCTTGCCGGTGGCCGGAGAAATTCAGCCCATCCTCCAGGAGCGGAACACCCGGGATGTCGCCTCTTTGTGCGTGCCCCTGGAGGATGGCAATCCAGGCATCTGCCTGTTGCCGGGCATCATCCGCCAGCATGGGGGGGCCATGCTCACGGACAGCGGCCAGGAAGGGGGGGTGCGGCTGCGCTTGTGGTGGCCGGTCCGCAAACACCATCAGGATGGCGCGGAACTCCTGGCGGGAGAGCCGTGAGCCGATGTCCGAACCAGTCCGCATATTGCTGGTGGATCGGGACAAAGTGGCCTTGCAGAACCTCGAACACGTTTTGCTCAAGGAGGGAGGCATCGTCACCAAGCTCCCGGGTGGCGCCTCCGCGGTGCAATACCTGGATGCCAGGGCCAGCGATCCCTGTCTTTTCGATGTCATTCTGGCGGACATGGGGCTCGATTCCCTGGACGAGGGGCTGTTCCTGCGCCAATGCCTGCGTTTGCAACCGGCCACGGAAATGATCCTCATCTCGGACAAGGTTTCCGTGGACTCGGTGGTCAATGCCATTCGGCAAGGGGCGTTCCACTATCTGATCAAGCCCGTTCGCCCGAACGAACTGCGACAGACCGTCATGCAGGCGGCCGCGAACAGCCGTCACAAGCAGGTGCAACAGGGCATCCGCAAGGAGCTGGCGGCGCAAGCCGTCAAGATCCCCCTGATCACCCGCAATCCCACCATGCTGCGTCTGTTGGAGCAGGCCAGAAGGGCCGCCGCGTTGGAACTGCCCATCATGATCACCGGGGAAACGGGCACCGGCAAGGAGATCCTGGCCCGTTTCCTCCACGATGCCAGCTTGCGCGCCAACAAGCCCTTCGTCGCCGTCAACTGTGGCGCCTTCAATGAAGAGTTGCTGGCCAACGAATTGTTCGGTCATGGCCGCGAGGCTTTCACCGGAGCGGTACGGGATCGCAAGGGTCTGGTGGAGACCGCCCATGGGGGGACGCTGTTCCTGGATGAGATCACCGAGATGTCCCTGGGCATGCAGGTCAAACTGCTGCGGGTGATCCAGGAAAAGGAGTTGCGGCGTCTGGGGGTCACCACCCCGGTGCGGGTGGATGTGCGCTTTCTGGCGGCCACCAACCGCCCGGTGCAACAAGAGGTGGATGCGGGCCGCTTTCGTCGCGACCTCTATTATCGTTTGAACGTCATCGATCTGCACCTGCCTCCCCTGGCGGAACGCCATGGGGATATCCATGTCCTGGTGCATCATTTTTTGGACAAGTACGCCAACGGGGTCAACAAACAGGTGACCGGCATCACCAGACCGGCCCTGGAGCTGCTGAACAGCCACCCTTTCCCAGGGAACGTGCGCGAGTTGGAGAATATCATCCAACGGGCTGTGGCCTTTGCCAACGGGCATGAGGTGACGGAGGACGATCTGCCGGACCATCTCAAGAAAGATGCCCGGCCCCTGTTCCGGGACGCCGATCATCAACTCCTCTCCCTGGAGGAGATGGCGGCCAAGTACATCCTCTGGGTCTGCGAGGAGGTGCATGGCAATCAGACCATGGCGGCCAGAATTCTGGGTCTGGATCGCGTCTCCCTATGGCGACGCCTGAAGAAAATCCAGTCGCAATCCATCGACACCGAAGAATCTGGCAATGATCCCTCTCAACGAAAAGGAGATGCAGAATGAATGGGCGCAACCTCGCGGGTCTGGTCTGGTTTGTCGTGTTGATCCTGCTGTTGCTGTGGGAAGTGGAGGTGGAAACCCATGCCCCGTCCATGATGAGCGACTGGTTGGCCTCGCTCACGTCCCACTGATCATTGCGTGAGCGCAACAGACCTGTTCCCCGGTCTGGGGTTCCTACCATAATTCTTTGATTATACGATTATTTTTTTGTT
>JADGCR010000390.1 GCA_015228895.1 Magnetococcales bacterium | reverse complement strand
AAGCCAGGCGTTTCATCAGGAACGTTCGATTGTTGCTGGGCGGGTCTTCGCCAAATTGCTCCTTCCACATTTTCCGCAAGTCGGTGCCGTTCATCTCCTGGATGGCAGTCACCTGTCGCAATACGCTGATCGTCATGTCCATTCTCCTTTTGGTTGGTTTTTGCGGACATAAGGGCGTTTCTTGGGCGGTATAGCAACTGAAATTTTCTCTGTTTTTTGCTTTTTATGGACCCGAACGACACCTGCGGCCAGAATGGCGGCGGCCTCGTCCAGTCGGGCTTCGGCGGTCATGTCGTCTGGGTGGGGAAAATGGATCATCGCAACATCGCTCCGGCTGTGTCGTCTCGGTTTGGGACCAATCACGGTCCGTTTCCAGATACATACCGACGATTTTTGAAAAGTGTCCCAAAAAAAGTTGGACAAGCGGAAAGATTGTCGTTTATGATCTATTAAACTCAACACCGATCACAAGCACAGAGGGATCCACGTTCAATGGCAGGCAATCCGGCATTCGGCAAACGGGTGAGAGATCTGCGGGAGGCCAAAAAGGCCACCGACCCGAGTTTCTCCCTGCGCCAGTTCGCCCTGGCCGTGGGTATCAGCGCGACCTTCATGAGCAAGGTCGAAAACGGCGAATTCGATCCGCCAGCGTTTGACAAGATCAAGCGCATGGCCGCTCTCCTGGAGGTCGATCCCGATGAGTTTTTGGCCCTGGCAGGCAAAATCGATCCAGAGTTGCCGCAGATCATTCGCGAGCAGCCCAAGGCCATGGCGGATTTCCTGCGCACAGCGCGCGATCTGAATCTGGGTTCAAACGAAATCACCGCACTGACACGTCTGATTCGGGAATACGGCATCAAGACACCGCCAGAGGAACAAGCATGAACTTCCGGTATCTGCAGAAAGAAGAGATCGAAGCCGCCTCGCGGCGCTTGCTGCTGGGTCATTATCGGCAATTCGGGCCTGCCGGGTTCCTGCCCATTCCGGTCGAGGAGATCCTGGAATCCCACCTCGGCCTGACGTTGGAGTTCGATGACCTGAAAGCACGCCTCGGCATGCGCGACGTACTCGGCGCCACCTGGGTGAATGATCGGAGGGTGGTGGTCGATCTGTCTTTGGACCCCACCGTCGATCCCCGGAAGGAAGGCCGCTATCGCTTCACCTTGGCTCACGAGTTGGGACATTGGGAGTTGCATCGGCACGAGTTCGAGGATGGAACACCCCGGCGTGGGGCATTCAGGCAGCAGATTCCACCCTCCATCGTCTGTCGCACCAGCGCAAGCAAGGATCCCATGGAGTGGCAGGCGGACATCTTCGCCGGTTATCTGCTGATGCCCACCAAGATGCTCAACGATGCATGGTCGTCCATTTTCGGCACGACCGATTCCTACATGGCCGCCGAGGAGATGGCGGAACTCTCCTCCCGGCAGGAAGTGCAACCAGTCGTCTCCGTCGCGCGGGAGATGGCCAGAGCCTTTCATGTGTCCGGTCTGGCCATGCAGATCCGCCTGCTGGATCTGGGATTGATCAAACTGACTGCGGATTGACACGGCGGGACTCTTTGCGAGTCCCTCATTTTTGTTCAATTTGTTTAAAGTTAATTTTACGTTCGAATCTATTCACAGCTGGTTTGGAGGGAAAAAGCATGTCGAACATCGCCGAAACCCTGGCGCGGGTCAACGCGCCGCCGCCGGAATTCTGGGAAAACGATCTGGAGATGGGGCTTGGGCTGTTGCTCCCGGAGATCGAACGGGATGACGCCCGCAACGACTGGATCGCCCACCTGAACGGTCGCCAGATGGAAATGGTGTGCGCCGCGTTGCAGCTTCCGGTGGAAGAGCGTGTGCGGGAACGGCGGGAGACGTTGCGCGGGGTCAATGGGCAGTTGGTGCCCTTTTGGCTGGTGGATCGGTTCGCCTACATGAAGTCGCGCATGGCCGTGGTGGATTTCGCCCGCAAAAAACTGCCTTCGACCCTGGTCAACGAATGCCGGATCAACGACGAGGATCACGACACCAAGGCGCTGCTGTTTGCGCTTTACGGCAACAACCCCACCGACTTGCGGGAGGTGTTTCACCTGGAAAAAATCCAGAAGACCGGCTTTGCCCGCATGTCCCTGGCTACCTCCGTCAAACAGCCGGAAACCTCTTTCCCGGAATTCCTGACCCCGGAGCGCATCCGTTCGTTGTTGGCGCTGTTCGACCTGGAAAAGAAGGATAAACGGTCGAGCGAGTTCCGGGACATTGTGGTCGATGACGAGCGGCCTTTGCTGTTCATCCGGCGTGCGGAGCGTCCCGGCTTGATCGTGAAGACCGTCGGAGTGGAGCATGGCTTCCAGCCGGAATGGATCATTCTCGACTTTTCCAAGGATGCCCGTCGGGTGCGCATCTCCTCTGCCAGTCCGACCGTTCCCCTGGAGATCGCCAACTGCCTGGCGAACGCCTACTTCGGAACCACCTGCGAATATGTCAATGAATATGAGGAGGTCCATGGTGCGCAGCTCCGCAGACTGCTCAAGCAGCTTGCGGCAGGTCAGGCGGACACGCTGGAATTCGTCGGAATCTCACTGAAGATCTCACCATTGGATGGGTCCAGCAAACTGGTGCTG
>JADGCR010000038.1 GCA_015228895.1 Magnetococcales bacterium | reverse complement strand
CAAGAATGATTCCGAACCGCAGCCTTGCGCATCGGAAAAAGAGGGGGGGAAGCGGTTCTGTTCGAAAATCATGGAGTTGCTGTCATGTGCCATTATCGGGTCAGGAGGAGAGCGTGAACAGGTTTGCAAACAGGCGGGTTCTGGTGACGGGCGGAGCGGGCTTTCTGGGGTCGCATCTGTGCGAATCCCTGATAGCGGAGGGCGCGGACGTTTTGTGTGTTGATAATTTTTTTACTGGGAATAAAAAAAATATTCTAACACTTCTTGACAATCCCTTTTTTGAGCTGTTGCGCCACGATGTGACATTTCCTTTATATGTGGAAGTGGATACCATTTTCAATCTGGCCTGTCCGGCCTCGCCGGTCCACTATCAGGTGGACCCGGTGCAGACCACCAAGACCAGCGTGCATGGCGCCATCAACATGTTGGGGTTGGCCAAGCGGGTGCGCGCCAGAATCATGCAGGCGTCCACCAGTGAGGTCTATGGAGACCCCCAGATCCATCCCCAGACCGAGGATTACTGGGGCCACGTCAATCCCATCGGACCCCGATCCTGCTACGACGAAGGGAAACGGTGCGCGGAGACGCTGTTTTTCGACTATCATCGGCAGCACCGGCTGCGGATCAAGGTGGCGCGCATCTTCAACACCTATGGACCCCGCATGCACCCCAACGATGGACGGGTGGTCTCCAACTTCATCGTCCAGGCGTTGCGTGGGGATCCGATCACGGTGTACGGGGATGGCACCCAGTCCCGTTCATTCTGTTATGTGGATGACATGGTGGAGGGGTTCCTGCGGCTGATGAACTCACCGGACACGTTTGTGGGACCGGTCAACCTGGGCAATCCGGGGGAGTTCACCATGCTGGAGCTGGCCAGCAAGGTGGTGGAGATGACCCACTCCCGTTCTCCGATCACCTTTGCCCCGTTGCCCACGGACGATCCCCGGCAACGCCGTCCCGACATCTCCCTGGCCAGGGAGCGGTTGGACTGGAGCCCGCTGGTGCCTCTGGAGGAGGGATTGGGGCGCACCATTGGATATTTCGACGCCGTTCTGTCACAAGGTGGTCAGTTCTGAGTGGACGGGTGTGGCAGGTTTGCCATGCCTGAAAAAAAAGAGGTGCCCGGGGAGTCGAACCAGGGCATCTCTTCGCTCGGGTGGGGATCGCCGGCGGCGACACGGCGGTCTGTTGCGCCGGCAGGGAATGGCAGGTTGTCGTTTTTGGCTCGGGGATCGCCAGGCAGGCGACAGGTCAGATCGCGGAGGAGATCCCCGGCTTGGGAGGGTCCGCCGGCGGGCTTTTCTTGCGCAACTTCTGCTCCAGTTCGTGCAGCAAACGCTGGGTCTCCTTGAAAGCCTGGTCGGTCTTGTCCCGCAGGGCGGGCATTTGACTCTCATAGGTGAGACGCCCGGCCTCGCCCAGGGAACGCATGGCGTTTTTCAGATGATCCCGCGCCATCTCCAACGACTTCTCCTCGTCGGCGGGAGGAGGAACCTTGGGGGGAACGCCCCCCTGGTCCCCTCCGGTGGCCGCCAGGGGGAGGGACCACAGGAAGGTCAGCAGGAACAAAATCATCCGATACCGTTTCATGAGAAAACACTCCCTGTCGGGATCAACAGCGTGACGACTCATCGCGCCAACCAAGGGAACCGGTCTGATGGCGCATCTGGGGATAGGCCAATTGACCCTCCTGGTCCATCCGCCGGAAGGAGAGCTCGTCCACCCAGGCGGTTTCCAGGATCTCCCGGCTTTTGATGGCGGGTTCCCCGGTCCACTCTTCACAAAGATAGATGAAACCGATATTGGGGCATTCGCTCTGCAACATGGGGACGGCTTCCACCCTCTCGCAGGTGAACAACTGCAAACCGATCTCCTCCACCACCTCACGTTTCAAGGCCTGCTCCAGGGTCTCCCCCTGATCCACATAGCCACCGGGAAACGACCACTTGCTCCAGCGGTGATCCTTGTAGGCCAGGCGCACCAACAGGATTCTCGCCCCTTCACCCTCCGGCCTCCGGGAGGGGGGCCGTTCCACGATGAGGACATGCGCCGAAACCGTCGCCTTGACACGGTCGAACAGGGGGTGACTCTTCTCCGCAGGCTCAGTCATGCGTTCCCGGACAGCGCCATGCTGCCTGCCGACGGCTGGTCAATCATTGGCATATTCCCGCACGATTTTCCATGCGTTGTTCTCCCGCTCCAACGAGAGGGTCTTCTTGACCTGATCCCGGTACTTGTTGGCGGTATAACTCTGAAGAAAGGTGGTCTGCGCCCGGTCCTCGTTGAGCATGGTCACTTGCAGGTCACTCACCTGGACGTGAATCTCACCCGCCTTGCCGATCTTCTCGCGCCGGTTCTGCTCCCATTCGGAGCGGGTCTTGAAGTGCTTGTTGAAAGGTTGGAACCTTTGGGAATAGGCAGCGAGATACTGATTCAGATTTTTCGCCGACCAGGCCGCGGCCCAGGCGTGCACCGCCTGTTGCACCTCCTGGGTGGCCTTCAAACCCTTGATCTTTTCCCCTTCGCTCAACAGGGGATTGGCGACGGGCGCGGGTTGGGGCTCCGATGGCGGGGCGGCTCCCACGGACGGGGCGGGCGGGGGCGTCACCGGCGGATGCGTCACCGGCGGACGCGGACCCTCCTTGGCGGGCAACCCAGCCATGGACCCGGTGGTGGCCTCCTTGGCAGGCGCTGCGACAGGGGGCGCAGGCGTCTCCCCCCCTCTGGGCGCGGTGCCCAACGCCGGCGCGCGCAATGGAGCGGCGGCCACGTTCTTGACCGGTTCCTGACTGGAGGAGCCGTCGGTGAACAGTGTCTTGACCTTGTTCAGCTTGCTGGTGAGCACCCCGTTGCCCTGGTTCAACTTCAGGGCGCGGGTGTAGGCCTGTGAGGCCATTTTCGCATAAATATCCCCAAGATTCTCATGGGCGGTGGAGTAGTTCGGGTGGTTCTTGACCGCCTGCAACAACGCCTCCTGCGCCTTTTCGAACTGGCCCCGCTCGGCGTACAGCACCGCCAGATTGTTGTAAGGTTCCGGCAGTTCGGGGAAATCCTTGCTCAATTGGGAAAAGACACTGATGGCCTGATCGAACTGCTTGGTTTCGGTGAAAATCAGCCCCTTGAGAAAACGCCCCTGGGCGTCCTGGGGGTGGTCGGCGAGAAAGGTGTTCAATTTTTTCAGGGCCGTGTCAAATTCCTTGCGGTCCGCGAGGGCGTAAATGTCGTCCAGGCTCTCCGCTGCCGCGAACAGGGGGGACTGGAGACAGGCGATTAAGCCAATGGCGGTAAAGATGACACGCAAACGGTTCATAAATGCCACTCCTGGCTGGCTGAATGGGTGGGGCTCAATGCTTGATCTGCTCGCGACGCATTTGCAGATAGGCGTCTCTCAAGGCGATGTAGGGATCGATGGCGGCCTTTTTGAGATCCTCGTACTCGCCAATGCGCAACGAGGTGTGGTTCACCACCTTGATGCCGTAAATCTCCGCCCTGGTCCAGATGTTATGCGGGTAGTAGCTCAGGGGATTCAGGAAGGTGTCCCCAGCCAGCCCCAACGTGTCCCGCAGGTTGGACGGACCCAGTATGGGCCATTCGATGTACAGAGCATCTCCCATGCCATACTTGCCCAGGGTTTGGCCGATATCCTCATCCCCGCTTTTCAGGTTGAAATGAGAACCGGCCACGTCGAAGAATCCCAGACCACCCAGAATGGTGTTGATGCCAAACCGGCTCAGTTCCCGGCCCGCCACATCCAGCTTGCCCTGCAACAGGGCGCTCAAGAAGTGTTTCGGCATGGCCAGGTTGTGGAAGAAGTTGCCGACCGCGATGCGTACCGGCTCCGGCAGAATGAACGAGTAGAGCATGGCCACAGGCTTGAGAAGGCCGTGATAAAAGATGTCGTTGATGGTGAAGACGATGCGGTTCCAAGGTTCCAGGGGATCGGAAACCACCAGGTCGCCACTCTCCTCCCTGGCGTCCTGTTTGCTGGCATCCCCATCCACCGCGGCGGTGACCATGGCTTTGCCTTCCTTGGCGACCGTCTCGGCATTCGCATAAAGAGGCGGGCAGAGAAATGCCAACGCCATCCATATCAGTATCAATCTACGCATGTTATCGTGATCCTTGCAGGGGGTTTGCCCACTTCCGTTTTGCTCGAAGGTTCGCTCCGGCTGGTCGCGTCCATCAGCAGGTATAAATTTTCTTTAATCAAACAGCCTTCCCTTGCCAATCAGCAAGATGATGGGAGATAATTGTTCAGTTTGCAACGAATTCGAAAAAAAAAATGCATGTTTGCCCGCAGACAGAAAAGCCATTCCCGTGAGCCCAAGATTTGGAAAACCATAAATATGATTGATTTTATTCAAAAAATTGGTTTTTCTTTTCTCCATGTCATCCGGGAGATGGGTCGCATGTTCCTGTTTCTCTGGGAGGTGGCGGTCTCCTTCGCGACCCCCCCCTTTCGCTGGACCAATTTTTTGAAACAGATCCATTTCATCGGCATCCGCTCCCTGTTCGTGATCGCCCTGACCGCCGTGTTCGCGGGCATGGTGCTGGCGTTGCAGGGCTATTACACCCTCTCCCGGTTTGGCTCCGAGGCCCTGCTGGGTCCCGCGGTCGCCCTGTCCATCATCCGGGAACTGGGACCCGTGCTGTCCGGGCTGATGGTGACCGGGCGGGCCGGTTCGGCGCTTACGGCGGAACTGGGCATCATGCGCATCCGGGAACAGATCGACGCCCTGGATGTGATGGGCATTCCGCCGTTGAAATTTCTCGTCACGCCCCGTGTTCAGGCCGGCCTGATCAGTCTGCCCCTGCTGACGGTCATCTTCGACGTGATCGGCATCCTGGGGGGGTACCTGGTGGCCGTGCGCCTGCTGGGCATGAGTGGCGGCACCTATTTCGGCGGCATCGAATCCGCCGTGGAGATGCGGGATATCGTGACCGGCCTGATCAAATCCGTCAGCTTTGGTCTTATCGTCACATGGGTCTGCACCTATAAGGGATATTTTACCCGGCGTGGGGCCGAGGGGGTCAGTCAGGCCACCACCTCGGCGGTGGTGTTGAGTTCGGTGCTGATTCTGGTGTGCGACTATTTCATCACCTCCATCATGTTGTAAGGACGGTTCGGGTGTCGGATCGCGGTCTATATAAGGAGTCCTCACTGGTGAAATGGCCAGGACCTGCCGCCTTGCCCCTGGGCAAACAGTTGGTGGCCAACGGTTGCGTGACCGAGGGGGAACTGGATCAGGCCCTGCGCAGACACACCACCGAACACCCGGAGCGCGACAACGCCCATCTGGTGGGCCGCACCCTGGTGGAGATGGGGTACATCACCCAATCCGCGCTGCTGGACTGCCTGTTCGAACAGTTCACCAGGGAACGGAACGCCTACCTGTGCGACCCACGGGAACCCCCCAGCATCCGGTTGGCGGAGGTGGTCAAAATCCTGGATGGCCGGCGGGTGCTGGACGCCGTGGAATTGGCCATTCCCGCCCATCGGGTGACGGCCATCATCGGGATGAGCGGCGGGGGCAAGAGCGTCATTCTCAAGCATATGGTGGGACTGATGAAGCCCGATCAGGGGGAGGTGTGGGTGGGGGACCAGCCGCTGGGACGGCTCTCCAGTCGCAAACTGACCCGGGTGCGCAACCGTTTCAGCTATCTGTTCCAGGGCGGGGCGCTGTTCGATTCCTTGAACGTCTATGACAATGTGGCCTTTCCTTTGCGAGAAAAAACCGGATTGAGCCAAAAGGAGATCCATCAGCGGGTCATGCGTTGTCTGGAGGAGGTCAACCTGTTCGGCATGGAGGGGAAATTCCCGGATGAACTGAGCGGTGGCATGATGAAGCGCGCGGCCCTGGCCCGCGCCCTGGTGACCGATCCGGAGATCCTGCTTCTGGATGAACCCACGGCGGGACTGGATCCCATTATTGAAAACGCGATCCATTACCTCATTTGCGACACCTACATGCGGACCCGTTACACCATGGTGGTGATCAGCCACGCCGTTCCGGAGATCTTTCGCTGGTGTCACCATGTGATCGCGTTGCACAAGGGCAAGGTGCTGTTTTCCGGCCCCTCCAGGGAGATCAAAGAGTCACGGGATCCTGTCATTCAGCAGTTCATCCGTGGCGATATTGACGGTCCAATTCAGGTGATTTAGGGTTTGCGTCAAGGAGACTCATATTGAGAAGCGCCAAATTGGAGATTTCAGTTGGTTTGTTCGTGTTGGCGGGGTTGCTGGCGCTGGCCTGGCTGTCGGTGAAGCTGGCGCGCATGGAACTGGTGGGGGGCCATTACATCCCTCTGTACGCCCAGTTCACCTCGGTGGCCGGTCTCAAGTCCGGGGCCTCGGTGGAGGTCGCTGGCGTCGGGATCGGGCGGGTGGATCGTATCGAGCTGAACAGCGGGGATTACGAAGCCAGGGTGCGGCTGCTGGTGGATCCCAACGTCCCCATTCAGGAGAACGCCATCGCCTCGATCCGCACCAAGGGATTGATCGGCGATCGTTATGTCACCATCTCTCCGGGAGCCTCGGAGAAGATCCTGAAGGCCGATGGGGTCATCCGGCAAACCGAGCCGGCCATCAACTTCGAAGAGCTGATCAGTCAATTCATTCACGGTAGCGTGAAATAAACCTCATCAAGGAGTCACTCATGTTTCGGCGTTTTATGGTGAACCGTCTCTTTTTTCTGGTCATCGTCCTGGCACCGCTGTCGGTTTGGAGCGTGACGGGGGCGCAGGGCAACACCATGGCGAAATTGGCCGCTTCGGTTCAGCAGGCTCTGGTCATTCTCAAGGATCCGGAACTTTCCGTCCCCGCCAGACGGGAGGAGAGGCGCGAGATGCTGCGCCGGGTGATCTACCAGGAGTTCGATTTCGCCCGTATGTCCCAGAGTTCCGTGGGCAGGGTCTGGACGAAGTTCTCACCGGGACAGCAGCAGCGTTTCACCACCCTGTTCCGGCAGCTGCTGGAGAATACCTACATGAACATGATCGAGCGTTACAACGGGGAGCAGGTGGAGTTCGTCAAGGAGGTGCCCAAGGCCGAGGATCTGGTGCTGGTGGACAGCATCATTCACGCCAAGGGTCAGCAGTACAAGCTCTCCTATTACCTCCACAACAGCGGCGGGGAGTGGAAGGTGGATGATGTGGTCATCGAAGGGGTGAGCGTGGTGGCCAACTACCGTTCCCAGTTCCAGCAGGCCATCCGCACCGCGGACGATATCGAGCCCATGTTGTCCCGCCTGGAAGAAAAACTGCGCAACGCCCCCCATGGGGGGTGATGCCCATAAAAAAAACGCCCGAAAGGGCGTTTTTTTTATGGCTTGTGGCCTTCAACCAAACTACTCCACCTTGATCTCCGCCTTTTCCTTCCACTCCTGGCCCTTGTTGTCCTTCCAGGTCACATTCACCGGGCCGGTTTTGTCCGCCTTGAGATAAAACGAGAAGAAGGGGTTCTTGGAAACCGCGCCGGTCCAGGTCGTCTTCATGACCGTGGCTCCGCCGTATTCCGCCGTGATCGTTTCGATATAATGCGCGGGGACCGTCTCCCCGGTGGCTTTGTCCTTCCGCAGACCGCTCTCCATGGGGTGCTTGATGAGGGTCTTGATGAGCGCCATCTCTCCCTTTTTGAGGGGTTTTTCAGGGCCGCGTACTTTGGGTTCTCCAATATCCGCCATGATCGTCTCCAACCGTTAAACGTTAGGAATGATTGATTGTGTCCGGTTTCAGCCTGCGCAACCGCCTTCCGCGACCTCGATGGTCATGACGGCGCCATACAGTTTGCCCTTGTTGCTCTTGGCAATGGCGCGCACCTGGGAGGCCTTGGCCATCTTGATCCGCAGCTCCACCTCGGCCTTGCCGGAAGCGGGGGTGAATTCGAACCGTCCCACCAAAGGCTTCGGATTGCTGTCCACATAAATCGCCAGCGAGGAGATGTAGTTGTCCGGTTCCATGGGGTGATCCACCGAAATCGGCATCCGAATCAAGGCGCCATTCTCCGCCTTGCTGGGCGTGTCGATCTTGACCTTCTCTAAAGCGACGGAACCGGCTCCCATCTCCTTGGCGATCAGTTCATCGACATTGACGGTCGCCTCGGGCGCGTCCGCCGCTTCGGCCAAACGCGGCAAACCAGTGAAACCGGTGGCCACGCAAACGGCCCCTGTGGCGCCCAGAACGCCGAGAAAGGTTCTGCGGGTCAGTGTGTTGTCTTGATGCATGCCCATGTGCTCTTGCCTCCAATACCGCTTTTGATAAAGTGGATGTTAGATCGTTGCTACGACAGGTTCCCTTCCTATGGCTTTGCCGCGTTATCCGGCTCTTCCGGCATCTTGTGCACAAACCCCGTGTGACAATCCACGCAGGTCTTGTCCTTGCTTTCCATGATCTTCTTGTGCTTCTTGGAAGCCGATTTGTCCTGTTCCTCCAGATTCATGGCCTCATACGCATGACAATACCGGCACTCCTTGGAATCCCGGTGCTTCATGTGGGAGAGGACGTTTTGAGCCAAATCCCAACGCTTCTTCTCGAAGGCGGCCTTGTCGGGATAGGTCCCGATGAAGTGGTGGTAGATGTCCTTGCTGCCGATCTCCAGCTTCACGAAGAACTTGGAAACCCAATCCCCGAACGTCTTGCCATGGGGAACATGACAATCCGCGCAGGTCGCCCGCACACCCATTTTGTTGGTGTAGTGTTTGCTTTCCTTGTATTCCTGATAGACACCCTCCATCTCGTGACAAGAGATGCAGATGTCCATGCTGTTGGTGGCGGTCATGCCAAAATGGAACACAATGAAAAAGACGAATCCCGCCAGAAAGCCGCCTATCAATATCAGTCCAACGGCCTTTTGGCTGGGGGTCTTCAGCCAATCAAACAGATTTTTGAACATGGTCCCCATTGCTCCGCGTTGAAGGGAAAATATGACAAGGCACACGCCATTTTGGTTCGGATTGACCGAACTTCCTGCAAAATCTTTTGGCAGAATACACCCGATTTTTTTGTCAGTGCAAGGGGTGATCTCTCATCGGAGGGTCTTCAGGTAAGCGATGAGATCCTTGCGGTTGCCAGCGCTTTTGATGCCGTCGAAAGAGATGGGGTGCTCCTTGCTGTGTTGGGCCATGCGGGTTTGCGGGATGAAAGAGGCCGGATTGGTGAGCCAGCGGTCCAATTGGGCGTCGTCCCAGACAAAGGGCGTCTCCTCCACCAACTTTCTGAAGGCGGGGCTGAAGGGGAAATCCACCACACCCGCGGGACGGTTGTGGATTTCCCACAGGTATGGTCCCTTGTCCCGTTTCTGGGCGGAGGTCAGATCATGGCAGACTCCGCAATTGTTTTCCGCCAGCAGTTTGCCCATTTCCGTGTCGCCAAGAGACCTTTTATAAGCCATTCCCGCCAGAAGGATCAGCAGCAGCAGCATGATCAAGGAGAGAGCGTGTCCAATTTTCATGATGGCGATACCTCGGATTCCATGTTGGCCTGATACATCAAATAGTGATTCCTGCCCCCCTTCTTGACCGCGTACAGGGCCTGATCCGCCCTTTTCAACAGCTCTTCGGGTTGCTCGCCGTCCGCGGGAAAAAGACTGACACCGATGCTGGCACCAATATGACAGGTATGGCCGTTCAGGTAAAATGGCGCGGACAAACCGTCGATGATTTTTTGCGCCACGATGCCGATGGTCTCCGGCAGCAACGCCTCCTCGCTCAGAATGATGGTGAACTCGTCCCCACCCAGGCGGGCCACGATGTCGTTCTCCCGCAGACAGCTGCGGATGCGTTGCGCGGCTTCGCTCAACAGGAGGTCGCCAATGTCGTGGCCGAAATGGTCGTTGACCGATTTGAAACGATCCAGGTCCATGAACAAAACCGCCATGGCGCCCTGCCGCCTTCGACTCCGCGCCATGGCCTGTTGCAGAAACACCGTGAACAGCCGACGGTTGGGCAAGCCGGTCAGGGGGTCGTAGTGGGCCAGACGCTCCAGACTCTGCTGCGCCAGCATCTGCTGGGTGACATCGATCCCGGTGGCGATGAAATTTTTCACCTCCCCCCCGTCGTCCTGCAAAACGGTGAGGGTCCAGGAGACGAAACGCTGTTCCCGGCTGCCCGTGGTCCAACGGCTGAAAAAAGCCACCGTGGCTGGTTCCTGCGCGGTCATCATCACGGTTTCCCGGATTTTTTCCACATCCCCCTCCAGGGTCCACGCCGGGTCCCAGAAGGGTCTGCCGCAGGCGGACTGGGCGGAGAGGCCGGTCAGGAGCTCGCAGGCGGCATTGAACCGGACGATGGCCCCGTCAGGGTTCAAAACCGCCACCAGGGCCGAGGTGGTCTCCAGGATGGCGGAGATGAACTGCCGTTCCTCCAGCAGCGCCAGCTCGGTCTTGCGGTGGCGGATGATGCCGGCCAGGGTGTTGGCCAGGGTGGCCAGCAGCGCATCCTCTTCCGGTGAGCGTTCGTGTCCCTGGGAGACGTAGAGGTTGAGCACTCCCAGAAGGTGATCCTGGAAGAGAATCGGGGTGCAGTAGTGTCCATGGGGATGGATCCCCGCGAAGGTGACCGTGTGCTCCGCATCCAGATCGTGCTTGAACACGATTTCTTTTTTTTGGGCCGCCAAACCGCACAGACACTGCCCCATCTTCAGGCGACCACAGGCCCGCAGCAGATGGGGGGCCAGATTGCGGTGGGCCACCAGTTCCAGCAGGTTGGTCTCCGGGTTGAACAGGTGAATGGAACCTTTGTACTCCACCGCCAGCCAGGGAATGGTGAGAATGATGTCCAGAGCCACCGTCAGCTGCTTCTGCAACGGCAGGGGTTCCAGCGAGGTCTCCAGCAGGGCGCTGATCGCCAGTCGGGACTGGATGGCCTTGAGATCCCGTTTCATTTCCAGCGACAGATTGTGCTGGGCCTCCATGCGTTCGACATGGCTGCGGATGCGCGCCTTGATGATGGCGGGGCGGAAGGGCTTGCCGATATAATCCAGCGCCCCCAGGGCCATGCCGCGGGCCACGTCCTCGGATTCGGTCTTGGCGGTGACGAAAATGACGGCGATGCCACGGGTGGCCGAGTGTCTCTTGAGTCGTTGACAGACTGTGTAACCATCCAACTCCGGCATCATGACGTCCAGCAGGATCATGTCCGGCCTGAAGACCGGGACCAGTTCCAGGGCCTCCCGGCCATTCCTGGCGATGGCCGTTTCATGGTCCTCGGAAAGCAGTTCCTGGAGAATCGCGATGTTGATGGGTTCATCATCCACGATGAGGATCTTTTTCTTGGTCTGGCTGAACTTCATGTCGAACTCGGAGTTGCAGGGGTCCAGGTCGAATGCAAGAAAAGCGGGGCGTCAAGCCCCGCTTTCGCATGGTGCGGATGAATGGTTTCCCGAGATCAGCCGAAGGTGTCGGCCATGATGCTCTGATACCAGCTTTCGTTGTACAACGCTTCCTGCTTGCGCACGAAATCCTCGGCCTTGTCCGGGGAGACCCCGCCACTGACTTCGACGATCTTGCCCTCATGCAGCTTGTAGACACCGGCCACCGAAATGCCGTATTCGGGACCGATCAGGCTGTAGCAGGTGTTGACATAGGAAGGAATGGTGGTGGGCCGGCCATTGAGAAGATTCACCACCGCGGCGGCGCAGATTTTCGCCTCCGAGTTGGCGGCGTAACCGGACTTGGGCAGACCGGGGGCGGCCGAAGCGTCGCCGATGACATGCACCTCCTTGTGAATCTTGGATTCGAAGGTCTCCAGGTTGACCGGGCAGTAACCCTTGTCGTCCGTCAGACCCGCCTTTTCCGCGATGGCTCCGGCCTTGTTCGGCGGAATGATGTTGATGCAGGAGCTTTTGAACTCCGCCATGTCCGTGTAGACGGTCATGGTCTTGGCATCCACGCGGGTGACCTTGCCACCCTGGGCGCCGGGAATCCACTCGATGTTGCTGTTGGGGGTTTCGTAGCCGTAGAGGGATTTCCATCCGGCGGTGAAAAGACCCATTTTGGAGAACTTGTCCTTGGGATCCAGGATGATCACCTTGGATTTGGGTTTGTTCTTTTTCAGGTAGTGGGCCACCAGACTGGCCCGCTCGTAGGGTCCGGGGGGGCAGCGGTAGGGGTCCGGCGGCGCCACCAGGACAAAGGGGTCGCCATCCTTCATGTCTGCCAGCATCTTGGCCAACGCGGTGGTCTGAGGACCGGCGAACCAGGCGTGGGGCATCTTTTTCTCGGCTTCCGCGTCGTACCCTTCGATACTCTTGAAGCCGATGCCGGGAGAGACGATCAGCCGATCGTACTCGAATTTCTTGCCACCCGCCGTGCCCACGCTTTTGGCCGCCGGGTCGATGGAGGTCACCTGGTCGATGACCACGTTCACCCCGTGCTTTTTGAGACCCTCGTAGCCCCATTTCTGGACTTCGAGGCTGCGGAAGCCGGCGATCACCCAGTTGGAGAGTGGTCCGGAGTAGTAATCCTTGTTCTGTTCGATCAGCGTGACATCGATATTGGCGTCCGCCATGCGGATGTATTTGGCGGCAATGGAACCGCCGTAACCGCCGCCAATCACCACCACCCGTTTTTTGGAAGCCGCGAAGCCGCGCGAGGTGGGCATCGAAACCACGCCCAACGCAGCGATGCCGCCGGTCAATTTGACAAAACCTCTACGTGTGAAATTCGACATAGTCATGGTCTCCTTTGGCCCTGCTCAACGCTTGCTGGCGTAAAAATGGGCGATATCTTCCAGTTCCGGCGCCGCCAGCTTGTCGATGGCTTTCTGCATCTTCTCCGGTTGCGGAACCACAAGATGTTTGTTTTTGAAGTCCTGCATTTTGATCAGGAGATAATCCACCCATTGTCCCGCCATGCGTGGGGTATCCTCGTCCTGGGTGAGACCATCGTCTTCGTGACATTTGCCGCATTTTTGGGCTTCAACCAGTTTTTTGCCGCTCTTGGCCTTGTTGGCATCCACCTTGGTGGCCATCTGTGAGTTGGCGTGACTGCTGACGTTGGCCCATTTGGTCTTGGAGAGGAAATCGGCGATCCGTTTGGTCTCCTCTTCGGTGTAACCCTTGGCGATTCGACCCATGATCGTGGAGGGGCGCTTGCCGCTCTTGAAATCGGCCATGATCTTTTCCAGATAGGGACTGGGCATCCCGGCGATCGTGGGCATGCTGGGACCGGCGGAAATCCCATTGGTGCCGTGACAGCCGGCGCAGGTATTGGCGAGCATGGCGTTGTCAGCCGGTGGTGCGGCTATGGCCGCGGCCTTGGCCGCTTCCTTGGCCGCCTTTTCCGCGTCCGCGGATGCTGGGGCGTCCGCTGCCTGTGCGGCAACGGCGAATGTCAGTCCTCCCAGCAACCCACCTGCGAGAATCAACATGTGGATTTTTTTTAGTTGCATGTTTCCCTCCGCTTGTCTACCGATTAAGTTTGGCGAACCCTTCGTTCGGATTCACCGTGCGCGCTGTCTCTGCATCAACAGCACCGGGTCAGCTGTCAAAAAGGCATTTGGATTAAAATTCCCCCTTGGCGGCGCCAGCCATCAATTTTTTGATCACGTCACGAATTCTGAGAGCCTCCTTTCTAAGTTCGGGTGGTAGTTGTCGGCCTCCGTGAATCATCATGTCCAGATTCATGGAGTGTAGCCACAGTTTGCCTTTCTGATCACGCACCAGGGCGATGCGACAGGGCATGAAGGCCGTATAGGCATCCCGGTAATCCGCCATCATCTTGCCAACCTTGGCGTCGCAGAAGGAAAGAAATTCCACGTGCCGGTACGGCTGGTTGGTAATGGCTTCCACCTGTTTGTAGAATTTCGCTTCACCCACGAACAGAAAATTGTTGGCGGACGCCAGACTCTTCAAGGACTCCTTGACATCATCGGGGGAAAGATCCGGATTTTCCACCGGAACCGACCAGGTCATGGCTTCACCCGGATCCAGGGTTTCCAGGAGTCTGGTGGCGAAGTCCATATACATCTCCCGGTAGCCCGGGTCCAATTGGGCCAGAATCGGGGACATTTTGGCGTAGCCATAACCCCCCGCCAGGACAACCACCAAACCCAGCACGGCCAGTATGTTTCTGATAAACCCCATCTGTGACCTCCAGTAGTTCGCATTTGGATGTTGGCTTCATGTGTGAACGTTGTATTGAGAATGCGAATGCAACGTCACACTTGATGAGGATATGAGGATTAATGACGACAGCATCATCTGTCAACCCTATAATTTCATTTTTATTTATTGTTTGTTAATAATATTAAAATATTCTAATATATATAAAATCTCGCCGCCAAGCTTGCGCGCTTTGCCCGGTCTCTTTGGTCTTTGCGGTATTATTCTTTCAGAAACAATGGGTAAGAGGTGTGGAAGCCAACAGGGGGCGGCCCTGGAAGGGAGGATGAGACCAGGTGGAAAATGGGGACAATGGGAGGTTATGGAGATAAAATGACCTTATCCGAGCCACATTTTTTG
>JADGCR010000389.1 GCA_015228895.1 Magnetococcales bacterium | reverse complement strand
TGGATTGGGGCACGCTGGATTATCTGGTGGTGGATCTGCCCCCCGGCACCGGGGATGCCCAGTTGACCCTCTCCCAGAAGGTGCCCATCACCGGGGTGGTGATCGTCTCCACCCCTCAGGCCGTGGCCCTGGCGGATGTGCGGCGCGGGGTGAACATGTTTCTCAAGGTGGATGTCCCGGTTCTGGGGGTGATCGAGAACATGTCCTATTATCTCTGTCCCCAATGCGGCCACCGGGCGGACATTTTCGATCACGGCGGCGCCCGCGCGGAGGCGGAGGCCATGGGCGCGGAGTTCCTCGGGGAGATCCCTCTGGACATCATGATCCGCGAGGATTCGGACGCGGGCCATCCCCTCCTGGTGGCCCATCCCGACTCGCTCCACGCCGGGCGTTATCTGGAGATCGCGGCGCGGGTCGCGGCGCGCGTGGCCGCGATGGGTTTCGCGACGCCCCGGTTTCCCGACATCGTGGTGGAGTGATCGCGTCGCCATTTGGATCAATGGACGGGGTGCAGGTCGCGGGTGGAGGCCACACCCGCCATCTCTCCCCATTTTTCCTGCATTTCCATGGCGGTGTCGATGATGGACTCCTCGGGCATGTTGAGATACGCGGCGATGATGGAAGTGCGCCAGAAAGGCTCTCCGGTGTCGTCGTAGCCGGTGGGAGGCGGGTGGGGGCCGAAAGTCTCTTCCATGGCCATGCGCATGGCCATGCGGACCGAGGGTTCCTTGCTCATGGCAAGATATTCCCAGGCGTCGTCGAAGGCGGGATGTCCGGGGCCGACTTCCACGATGGAGAGCGCCTGATCGATCCAGGAATCCGTTTGCGCAGGGGGTGTCATCATTGTCTGTTCGTCTCCCGAAACGTTGCCACCAGGAACAAGGCCCGTGGGCCATGGACGACTGTTGAGTAGCAGTAATCGTGCCGTATCGAAAAATGTGCGGGAAGCCCGTGTCGCCGGGGGTGTCCGCCGTGAGCGGTAGGCAAAATTTTCCTGGTGTGCGGGTCGAAATTGCCTGGACGGGTGGGTGCTGCCGATTGCCTCTTGTCGGATGCGGGGGAGGATTGTTATGATCGGCGAGCGTGTCTGATTGCACTTTGTCGGCGTTCTCAAAGGATAAACGCGCGTGTTCCGGTTTGTGAAAAATTGGTTCGCCGGGGGGACGTCCCCGCCGGAAAAAGGCAATCTCGCGGAACCCGGCGAGACGGGGGAACCGTTCGTTCCCGCCCTGCCCGATGGGGTGCGGATTTATGTGGTGGGGGATATCCATGGCCGCTCGGACCTGTTGCGCCGTCTCCATCACCTGATCGCCGCGGACATCGCTTCCGCACCGGGGGTCCGACAGAAAATTGCCATTTATCTCGGTGATTACATCGATCGTGGCGACGACAGCAAAGGGGTCATCGACCTCCTGTTGGACGAACCCGTGCCCGATTGCGAAACCATCCATCTGAAGGGGAATCACGAAGCCGAATTGCAGGATTTTCTGGTCAATCCCACTCCAGGACACGCCTGGACCCTGTTTGGCGGCATGTCCACCGCGTTGAGCTATCAGGTGCGCGTGCCGGCCAGGGTGTCGGCGGAGTCCAGAATGCGGGAGATGCGGGACAGACTGCTGGAGTCGCTGCCGAAGCGGCATCAGCTGTTTTTCGCCTCGTTGCGGTTTCGTCACGAGGCGGGGGACTATTTCTTCACGCATGCCGGGGTCCGGCCCGGTGTGCCCTTCAGTCTGCAAAAGGCGCCGGATCTGATGTGGATCCGCGAGCCGTTTCTGAACTACACGGGACGGATGGAGAAAATGGTGGTTCATGGACATACCACCTGCGAGTTCCCGGTCATCACCCGTCACCGGATCGGCATCGATACCGGGGCTTATTATTCCGGACATTTGACCTGCCTGGTGCTGGAGGGCGACCGGCAGCGTTTTCTCGCCACATGAAGTCGCGCGCAATCCGGGCCGGGCGGACGGAAAAATTTTTCCATCGACCATGGCACTGAGTGGCATCATCAGGTATCTTCATCGTGTGTCATTTTCTTATCAGGGTCAGGAAGGTAACTGTGGATAAACGTCGGATTGTCTTCGCTGTCATGGCTGGATGGGCCTGCGCCCAACCCGAAAACGGTGCCGCTTTCGAAGTGGGGGAAATCGCGGTCCTCTCTCCCCCGGCGCAAAAATTCCAGGCTGAAATCCCTCTGCGCCTGGGCGATGGCGAGGAGATCAAGACCGTCCGGTTGGGCAGGCCGGTGGATTACAAGGTGTTGGGACTGAATCGCTCCCCGGCGCTGGAGGCGCTGGATGTGAGCACCCGGTTCACCGACAAGGGGGCGCTCATCCTGGTGACCTCCTCCACCCCCCTGCCATCCAGAACCTTCGATCTGCTGTTGCAGGTCTCTTCCAACAAGCATACCAATTTCCCGGTGTTTCGCGTCAAGAACGACCCGCCCCCGGTCTCCCCCGGGGAACCGGTCAAGGCGGAGGCCGGGGATGGGCGAAAAAGGGTGGAACTCCCCAGGGATCCCTCTCCGGAAGGGGTGAACAGGACGGATTCCCCCAAACCTCCGGAAACGACCGAGGGGCACACCCCGTCCGCCCCCCCCCCTCCGGTCGTC
>JADGCR010000388.1 GCA_015228895.1 Magnetococcales bacterium | reverse complement strand
GATCGGCGCCGAAGAACAGCAGATCCCCGGTCTGCGCGCCGGTGGCCTCCTGAAGGGCATCCTTCTCCTCCTCGGAGAAAAACTTGACGATGGGGGATTGCCACCCCTCCTCCCGCCAGGGGCCGTTGATCTTGATCCAGGCCAGCCCCTTGGCGCCGTAGATGGCGACGAATTCGGTGCATTCATCGATCTCCTTGCGGGTCATGGCGGCCCCGCCCGGCACCTTGAGCACCTTGACCGCCCCCTGCATGCCGCGCCTGCCGGTCTGCCGGGCGGTCTGGGCGAACACCTGGAAACCGGTCTCCCGCATGATGGCGGTGATGTCGGTCAACACCATGCGGATGCGCACGTCCGGGGCGTCGAGTCCGTAACGGTCCATGGCCTCCGCGTAGGTCAGACGCGCGAAGGGGGGTTCGAGACCCACATCCAGCACCTCCCGGAAGAGTCGCGCCACGATGGTCTCCACGATACCCATCACATCGTCCGGCTCCACGAAACTCATCTCCAGATCCACCTGGGTGAATTCCGGCTGCCGGTCCGCGCGCAGATCCTCGTCGCGAAAACAACGGGTGATCTGGCTGTAACGGTCGAATCCGGCGATCATCAGCAGTTGCTTGAACAGCTGGGGGGACTGGGGCAGGGCGTAGAACTGTCCCGGATTGACGCGGGAGGGCACCAGGTAGTCCCTGGCGCCCTCCGGGGTGCTGCGGGTCAGCATCGGGGTTTCCAACTCCAGAAAGCCCGCCTCGTCCAGGGCGCGCCGGAGGGATTGCAGGGTTTTATGCCGCACCAGGAAATTCCTCTGCATTTCCGGACGGCGCAAATCCAGAAAGCGGTGGGTCAGACGCACCCCTTCCCCGACCGATTCGTCATCCAACTGAAACGGCAGAGTGCCGGCGGCGTTGAGGATCTCCAGCTGCTCCACCTGCACCTCGATCATGCCGGTGGGCAGTTTGTCGTTCCGGGTTTCCGGGCTGCGGGGGATCACCGTGCCGGAGACCCGCACCACAAATTCGTTCCGCAGGGTGTGGGCCTGCTGGTGGCTGTGGGTTTGTTGTTCCGGGCTGAACACCACCTGCACCAGACCGCTCCGATCCCGCAGATCCACGAAAATGACGCCGCCGTGATCCCGGCGACGATTCACCCAGCCGCACAGGGTCACCCGCCGACCCACCAGGGGGGCGCGCACGTCATTGCAATAATGGGTTCGTTTCATTACCTGTTCCCCACATCCGGGAGTTCCGGCTGTTCCATCTCTCCGTCCACCTCATCCTCCTCGCCCACCAGGGGGAGGCGATTCCTGGCCCGTTCCAGCGCGCCGGCCACCAGATCGATCATGTAGGCTTTTTCCTGCTCCTGGAAGCGGCTGCTCAACGCCTCGGCCTTTTCGTAAGAGGCGGCGGCCTGTTCCCACGCCTCGCTGCCATGATGCAGCAGACCCCGCAAATAATGGGTGAACGGGTTGTCCTGATTGCCGGACAGGGAGATCTCCACCCAGGTTTCCGCGCTCTCCAGGTTGTCCTGATCGATATAGAAGGCCGCCAGCTTCTGGGCCACCTGCCAGCCGGTGATTTTCCGCTGGTTCTTGTACTCCTCCAGCAAAAACCGTTCCCCCTCCCCATACTGACCCGCGTCCACCAGCCACTCGGCGTAGCGGGCGATCCAGTAGTCGATCAGCAGGAAGGGGTCGTCCCGGTCTCCGTCCAGCATCCGCTTCAGGAGGGCCAGGGCGGTATTGACCTCCTCCTCCCGGTGGTAGGCGGCGGCCAGCTCGGCCAGCACCAACGGGGAACACTTCTCCACCGGAACCTTGTCCAGCTGCTCCAGGTTCATCGCCTGGATGATCTGCGTGGTGGCCATGGCCCGCATCATGTGGGTGGGAGAACCGATCTTCCAGATGACCGCGTCCTCGTCCTCCAGATGGCACTGCTTGAATTTCTTGCCCGACCCGCAGGGACAGGGGTCGTTGCGTCCGAGCTTGGGGGGGGCGACCACCTGGGCCGGTCTGGCGACGAACCCCTGTTCCGGCAAGGGGGTCATGGTCATCAAGCGCTCGGCGAAATACCGGAACCATTGGTAGAAGGGAGTGGCCGCGACATCGGCGTCATCCGCCAACCATTTGGTCAGCTCTTCGACATCATCCAGCAGGGCAGCCTGCACCAAAGCCTTGACGTAAACTTCCGGTTGATTGAGATCTCTGGGTGAACCCACGGTGAACAGCTCCTTATGGTTGATGGGGGTGGTTCTTTAGCCACCATTAATATTAATCGACAAAACCGGCCAACGCCAGTCCGGATAAAAACAAAAACACGGAAAAAAATTGGCGTCCCCCCCAAAAAACTGCTATGGAGAGTACTTGACAGCAAAAACTTTTCAACGCCATCAGCTTGAGCAGGATGTCCGATCATGACCTTGCGTACCCGTTTCGCCCCTTCTCCCACCGGTTTTCTCCACATCGGCGGCGCGCGCACCGCCCTGTTCTGTCGTCTCCACACCCGACGCCACCAGGGAACCTTCCTGTTGCGCATTGAGGATACCGATACCGAACGTTCCACGCAGGAGGCGGTGGAGGTGATTCTGGAGGGGTTGCGCTGGATGGGACTCTCTCCGGACGAA
>JADGCR010000387.1 GCA_015228895.1 Magnetococcales bacterium | reverse complement strand
GTTTGATGGGTGGCCATGGATTTACTCCGAAAAAGGATCATCTGGACATGGGGTTTTGGGGAAAGCTGTTCCGTGGTGGTTTCATTCCGATCCGGAGGGCCGGTTATGAATCCGCCGCCTCTGGACGGCGGCTGGGAGGATGGCAGCCCGGCAACGACGGTGTCAACACCCTGCTGTTCCGGGATGCGGATTTGATGCGGTCCCGATCTCGGGATCTGGTCCGGCGCAACGCCTGGGCCTTCAACGGCGTGGACGCCCTGGTCTCCAACCTGGTGGGAACCGGGATCAAACCCCGCTCCACCCATGCCGACGCCGCGTTCAAAGAGCGGGTTCATACTCTTTGGCTGGACTGGTCTCGCGAGGCGGACGCCCATGGGGTGCAGGGATTCTACGGTCTTCAAGCGTTGGCGGTCCGTGCCATGGTGGAGGGTGGCGAGGTGCTGGCCCGTCTGCGGGATCGCGATCCCGGCGACGGACTGGCGGTGCCGCTGCAAATCCAACTTCTGGAGCCGGAGCATCTCCCCCTCACCCTGAACCGTGACCTGCCCAACGGCAACCGCATCCGGGCTGGGATCGAGTTCGACCGCATTGGGCGTCGGATCGCCTACCATCTCTATAGAGAGCATCCCGGCGAGCGTGCCGCAGGGGGTGGGCTGATTGGTGAGCCGGTACCTGTTCCGGCCTCGGAGGTGATTCACCTGTTCCGCCCGCTGCGCCCCGGCCAGATTCGCGGCGAACCGTGGCTGACCCAGGCCCTGGTGAAACTCCACGAACTGGACCAATACGACGATGCCGAACTGGTCCGCAAGAAGACAGCGGCACTGATCGCGGGATTCATCACCAAGCCCTCGCCGGAATTCTCTCTGGCCGGGGAGGATGAGGCGGTACCGGATGAACACGGGGCCGCCCCGGTTTCCTGGACCCCTGGCACCATGCAGGTGCTGATGCCTGGCGAGGACGTGAAATTCTCCGAGCCCGCTGACCTGGGAGGACAGTACGGGGAGTTCATCAAGACCCAGTTGCGGGCCGTCGCAGTGGCCATCGGCACGACTTATGAACAGCTTTCTGGCGACCTCACTGGAACGACCTATTCGAGCGCCCGGGTCGGGCTGCTGGAGTTTCGCCGCCGCATGGAGCAATGGCAACGCAGCGTCGTCATCCATCAGTTCTGCCGCCCCGTCTGGGAACGGTGGATGGATCGGGCTGTGCTGGCCGGGGCGCTGGAGGCTCCCGGCTACGCCCGTCGCCGCCGGGAATATCAGGCGGTTCGTTGGATTCCTCAAGGGTGGCAGTGGGTCGATCCTGCCAAGGAGATCAACTCCCAAATCATGGCCATTCGGGCGGGACTTGCCAGCCGTGACGATATGGTCGCCTCCATGGGCGGGGATGTCGAGATGGTGGATCAGGGTATCCAGAGGGATAACGAACGTGCGGATACGATGGGACTGATTCTCGATTCTGATCCACGAAGCAGAACACGTACAGGCAATTCTACCAAGTGAACATCTCGGCTGGGCGGGGCGGGGCTCGGCACGGCAAGGCGTGGCTTGGCGCGGCAAGGGCGCGACACCTGCCTGAGTGGTGTAACAGTCGGGAGAGACCGGCTTAAATTGTATTGATTTTCCATCGACCCCGCTCCGGCGGGGTTTTGAGTTTTCAGGGACGGAGTGTTCGCCAAGGACGGCGTTTCCCCATATTTCCTGACGAGGTTCCCGATGAACGATCTGATGCACATCAGCCAGACCACCATCAACCACGAGCAGGTTCAGACCGTCAACGCCCGGGAACTGCATGCCTTCCTGGAGGTGGGAAGGGATTTTTCCACCTGGGTCCAGAACCGCATCGACGAATACGGGTTCGTCGATGGGCTGGACTTCGTGGTGGCGGAAGGTTTGAGATCCCCTGTTTCGGGGAGCTCAAAAGCCAGACCACAGCGAACCATCGAGTACCACCTGACCCTGGACATGGCCAAGGAGCTGGCCATGGTGGAACGGAATGAGAAGGGACGACAGGCCAGGAAATACTTCATCGACTGCGAACGTCGGCTGAAGAGCGCACGACCCCTCATTCCGTTCACGCCCAACCAATCCATGCTGGATTGCATGGTGATCGCCCAGATTGCCGCCGAGTCGCTCCGGGCCAGCGAGGCCAGCAAGATCCTCATGTTCAGCAAGGTGGCCATGCTGTATGGCCTGCCCACCGGCTTTCTGCCCGACTACACCGACGAGACGCTCACCCGTTCCCTCACCGACCTGCTCAAGGAGCACAACGCCGGGATCAGCGCGGTGAAGGCCAACGCGATCCTGCTGGCACTGGGGATTCTGGAGGAGAAGACCCGGGTTGGGGCCAGTAACGTCATTCACAAATTCAAGGCGCTGACCGAGGCGGGCCTGCGGTACGGCAAAAACCTGATCTCGCCACAGAACGAACGGGAGACGCAACCGCATTACTATGTGGCGACGTTCCCGGATCTGCTGGATCAGATCCACGGCTGGCTCCGTGAAGCTGCGTAGCCATGGATCAGGTCGAACCCCCTACCAACCCCGCTCCGGCGGGGTTTTGTGTTTCTGGAGGATGCGACGCATGAACTTCCTGCCACACCTCGCGGGTCGGGTGAGCT
>JADGCR010000386.1 GCA_015228895.1 Magnetococcales bacterium | reverse complement strand
CAGGGATTTCATCGAGGAACATTTTCCCAATATTTACAGAAAATGTTCCGAACTGGGCATCGACATGGCCTCGGAGCCGATTCCCGTGGTCCCGGCGGCCCACTACACCTGTGGAGGCGTGGTCACCGATTTGCGTGGCAGCACGGACCTGGAGGGGTTGTACGCCATAGGCGAGGTGAGTCACACCGGCTTGCATGGCGCCAACCGGCTGGCGTCCAACAGCCTGCTGGAGTGTCTGGTGTTTTCCGACGCGGCCTGTGAATCCATGTTGCAGCATATGCGGGAGAGGCCCCGTTTCTCCCATCCCAACATTCCCTTGTGGGACAGCTTCGATGTCCACTCCTGTCAGGAGGCGGTGCTCATCTCCCACAACTGGGACGAAATCCGTCGTTTCATGGGCAACTATGTGGGCATCGTCCGTTCCAATCGTCGTTTGGCAAGCGCCCGTCGTCGCAGCGAGATGTTGCATCGGGAGATCAACGAACACTACTGGAACTGCCGCATCACCCGTGACCTGCTGGAGTTGCGCAACATCTCTCTGGTCGCGTCCCTCATCATCCGCTCCGCGATCCATCGCCACGAGAGCCGGGGACTTCATTTCAACACGGACTACCCCAATCGGGACGATGCCAACTGGTGTCGCGACACCATCCTGCCCATCACTTCGTAAACCGGACCTCCGTGTCCCACAGGGTTTCCATGCAAAAAAAAACGGCCTTTGTCACCAGAGACAAACGCCGTTGAAAAAAAACTGGTCGGGGCGAGAGGATTCGAACCTCCGGCCCCAAGCACCCCATGCTTGTGCGCTACCAGGCTGCGCCACGCCCCGCCGATCCAGTCATTCGATTACTCTACCCCACTTTTTCCCCCTTGTCCAGGAGGGTTGCGCGTCGGAAAGCGTTTCCGAGGCAAAAAACCGCGTTTTTTTTTCTTTCAGCCCCGTGAGCGGCCATGGCGCCGACCCGGACCATGTTATCTCCCCTCGGCATGGAAACTTCCAAGCGCCAGTTCCAGGGCGCAACGCGTCTCTTCCCCCTGTTGCAGAGCCAGCTCCACCAGGGGCCGGGAGCGCATCCCCATCCCTTCCCGACAGTGGTGTTCAATCCTTTCCACCGTCTCAGAGAGGGCGGTGGCTCCGAACTGGGCGCTGATGGTCTTGAGGGTGTGGGCGTAACGTTCCAGGGTGTGCCACTCTTCCTGGGAGCAGGCCCGCTGCATGTCGTTGACGCGGGTCGGCAGGGATTGGGCGAACTCCCGGCAAATGCCATCCAGCGACTCCCCGATCTCCTGACGCAACTCCTGAAAGATCTGCCAATCCAGGATCAGCGCCATGGGTTTGTGGAAGGCGGACGGGTCGGCCTCCGGGGGGAGCGGCTCCGGGTCGAGGAGGAGCCACTGGGCCAGAGCCTGATGCAGCTTCTCCTTGCGGATGGGTTTGGCCAGAAAAGCGTCCATGCCGGCTTGCAGACACTTCTCCTTGTCCACCGGCAGGGCGTAGGCCGTCAGGGCCAGGATGGGAGTGCGTCGGGGTTTGTTTTCCATGGCTTCCATCTGGCGATAGAGACGGCTGGCGGTCAAACCATCCATTTCCGGCATCTGACAATCCATGAAGACCAGATCGTAGGGATGACTCTGCATGCAGGTCAGGCCGATGCGGCCGTTTTCAGCCACGTCCGCCTCCAGACCCAGCTTGCCCAGCATGCCCAGCAGGACCTGACGGTTGATGGGATCGTCCTCCACCACCAACAGTCTGGCCTGGGCGGGGAGACTTCGGAGCATCATGGCCTCCTGAGCCTCCTGGGGCGGGGTCTCCTCTCGCCTGCCAGGCTCCAGGGGGACCGTCGCCAGGAAAACGCTCCCTTGGCCGGGATGACTGACCGCCGTTACCGTGCCCCCCATGAGTTCCGCCAGATTGCGGGAGATGGAGAGTCCCAGGCCGCTCCCGCCAAAACGACGGGTCACGGAACTGTCCGCCTGGGTGAAAGGCTGGAAAAGCCTGTCCAGGGTGGGAGCCGGAATCCCGATTCCGGTATCCTGCACCTGAAAATGGAGAGTGTGCGGTTGATCGGGTTGGGTGTCCACTTGCAGTGTCACCTGGCCCCGGTCGGTGAATTTCACCGCGTTGCTCATCAGGTTCATCAGGATCTGCCGCAACCGGTGACCGTCTCCGTATGCCAAACGGGGCAGTTTTGGATCCATGCGGGTCTCCAGACGGATCCCTTTCCGGTGGGCCAGGTCGGCGAAGAGGGTGGTCACGTCCTTGATCAGGTCGAACAGGTCGAAATCCGCCGGGTCCAGGGTGAGTTTGCCCGCCTCGATTTTGGAGAAGTCCAGGATGTCGTCCAGGATGCGGCGCAACCCCTCGGCGGAGAGGTTGATCTTGTCGAGGTAATCGGACTGTCGGGCCGAGAGCGCCGTCTTGCCGAGCAGATGACCCAGGCCGATGATGGCGTTCATCGGGGTGCGGATTTCGTGGCTCATGCTGGCCAGAAAGGTGGATTTGGCATGGTTGGCGGCATCGGCGGCGCCTTTGGAATGGCGCAACTCCAGCATCAGGCGGTTCTGGGTCTCCTGTTTGCGGCGCAGTCCCTCGGCCATGGTGTTGAAGCCCTTGGCCAGCTC
>JADGCR010000385.1 GCA_015228895.1 Magnetococcales bacterium | reverse complement strand
GCCAGGGAGATGCGCGCCGCATGGCGGAACTGACCGCCTGGCAGACCCTGTTCACCCGTTTGGCGCGGGACATCGAACAGAGCGTCCCCCGCCCGGTCACCGATCCGGAAGGGATACAGCAGCCCGCCTTGAACGGAGAGAACGGCGCGCTGCACTTTCTGGAACTGACCCACGCCGGACGTCCCAATCCCGGCAAGGCGGCGCGCAGCAACCTGCAACGGGTCGCCTGGCTGTGGCAGGAGGGACGCATCGTGCGGCGGGTCTGGGAGAGTCTGGACCGGGCCGGGGAGGACCCCCCGGATGACGAGATCCTGCTGGAAGGGGTGGAAAGCGTTGCGATCCGCTTTCTGGGTGGCGATCACGCCTGGCGCCTCCGCTGGCCCGTCACCCCGGAGGGGGTGAAAAGCCTGCCCAGAGCGGTGGAGATCGTGGTGGAAAAGAGGGGCTGGGAACGCATGCGCCGCCTGTACGAAGTGGCTGCGGGGGAAGGGTGAACCAGGTTCAACGCCCCCGCTCCCCCCGGTGCTTCCAGACCCAGGGCGGGGTGGGGTCCGGCTGGGACCAGAGGCCGACGCGCTGCTCCCGGGCCGCCCGCTCCAGCGCCTTGAGCCCGGCATCCCGGGAGAAGTACTTGTGCTGCCAGGCCAGCCCGGCCCGCACCAGGGCATGGCTCAGATCCTCATCATCCCCGGGCCGCCGCACCCGGGCCACGAGACGTCCATAACGGTCCCGCTCCTTCTCTTCCACCTGCACCGCCTTGCCCCGGACCCGTTCCTTGAGAAAACGCTTCGCCTCCTCGGCGAAGGGCTGGCCATGCTCCGGGGCGTCGATGCCGGACAGGCGGATCTTCACCTTCTCCCGACCGCGCATCACGATCAGGCTGTCGCCGTCCGTCACCTGCACCACCTCCCCGCTCCAGGCTTCCGCCCGGCCACTGACGGGCGCGATCAGGCAAAGGGCGGCCCAGAAGACGAAAACGGTGATGAATAATCTTCCACGAAGGTTTGCATTGCGAAACAATCCGATCCTATAATATGGCATTCATTTCTCCATTAAATTAACATGAATGTTGCCGAGGGGGACCGCAATGTCCGAAAAGAACTTTCTCGAAGATGTCAACAAACGGGCCAATCTCGCCTTCAGCAACGAAATGGAGATGTTGACATTCGTGCTCACCGACGGACAACTCTACGGCCTGAACGTCTTCAAGATCATCGAGATCATCGAGTGCCCCAAGAACATCACCCGGATCCCCAATTCCAACACCGCCATCAAGGGCACCATCGACTTCCGGGGCCACGCCATCAATCTGCTGGATCTCTCCGATGCCCTGGGACTGGAGCCCATCGACCACATCAACCGGATCAGCTACGTCCTGGTGTGTGAATACAGCACCTCCATCCAGGGGTTCCTGGTCTCCGAGCCCGACCGGCTGATCCAGAAGAGCTGGGGCGAAATCGTGCGTCCGGACGGCGCGTTGTACGGCTCCAGCTATCTCACCGCCATCTGCTACGACAACGACCGCACCGTGCAGATCCTGGACGTGGAAAAGGTGCTGGGCGACATTCTCGGCATCGAGGACCAGGTGGACATCGAGCTGACCAATCGGGCCAAACAGTTGAAAATGGAAGATTTTCATATCCTGGCCGTGGACGACTCCAACGCCGCCCGCCAGTTGATGGCCTCCGCCTTCAGCCAGCTCGGACTCCGGCACACCATATTCGATTCCGCCGACAAGGCGCTGGCCGAATTGGAACGCTCCATTCAAAACGGCCCCTGCCCTTACAACATCATCTTCTCCGACATCGAAATGCCCACCATGGACGGCTTCACCTTCACCCGCCGGGTCAAGCAGCACCCCAAACTCTCCCATATCTACCTGGCCCTGCACAGCTCCCTGAGCAACCGTTCCAATCAGGACAAGGCCAAACAGATGGGCGCGGACGATTTCATCTCCAAGTTCCAGCCCAACAAGATCGCCGCCGCCATCCTGGGACAGATCGAACGGGCCAACGCAGGCAAACCGTCGGCAGCCTGACCGGTCGCAAGAGGTTCCCGGCGCCCTGACCGATCGCAAGAGGTTCCCGACGCACGGAAGGTTTCCCCTATCGCCCTCATTTCCCCAGACCCGCGCCATCCAGGCGGATCACCAGTTCCGCCATCGTGGGTCGGACCAGACGCGCCCCATGGGGTGACAAGGTGCGCGGCAGGGGCTGACCGGCCACGGTGAGCAGCTCCGCAGCGTTCAAACCAGCCTCCTCCATGCGGGAAAGCGCCTCGTTGCGCAGATCGTTGAAGCGGAAACCCTTCATGCGCGCCTGCAACAACACCGTGCGCAAGGCCTTGTCGATGGCCAGGGGATTGCGCACGCCACCCTTGCCCACCGCTCCGAAAAACAGCAGTTCCTCCTCCGGGGGGCGCTCGGGATAGGCGAGCACCTGGCGAAAAATCCGCACCGCCTCCCAGGTCAACGGCACCTGCCGCACGGGACGTACCAGGGTTTTGGGGATCGTGACCACCCGGGCCGCCAGATCCAGATCCCCCTTGCGCAGCCGGAGGAGCTCCTCTTTGGCCATGGCGGTCTGAAGGACAAGCCGCACGATCCAGCCCAGCATGGGGGTGGGAC
>JADGCR010000384.1 GCA_015228895.1 Magnetococcales bacterium | reverse complement strand
GCCGCGATTGGCGATGTCGTTGGCCAGCAGGAGTTGTCCGTGGCCGCCCTGGCTTTGGGCCAGGAAGGGGTGGAAGGTCTCCAGGGCGCGTTGCGCCGCCTGGCGGTAAAGCGGTTTGCCCGTGGCGGCGGTCAGACGCAGCAGAACCGTGGCCGCCAGACCGTTGCCCGAAGGGGTGGAGGCGTCGAAGTGGACCTTGGCGCGCAACGGGCTGTCGTGGGCGTTGCAGGAGAGGAAAAAGCCCCCGTTCTGCCGGTCTTCGAAACGCTCCAGCATCTCATGGGCCGCCTCTTCCGCAAAAGAGAGCCAGGAGGGGTCGGGAGCCCGCAGCGCCGCTTCGAGATACAGCTCGATCAGCGCGGCATAGTCGTCCAGAAAGGCGTGGGTGTGGGCCTGGCCCCGCCCGGAAACCGCCAGCCACTGCTTATCCCGGCGCATCAGACGCCGCAACTGGTGAATCTGCTCCACCACCGTGGCCATCAGCTCCGCATCCCGCTCCAGGGCGGCATGGCCCAGCAGCGCCGTCAGCATCAGGGCGTTCCAGCCGGTGAGCAGCTTGTCGTCCCGCCCAGGGGGCTTGCGCCGTTGCCGCGCCTCCAGAAGTTTCAGGCGCAGCCTCTCCAACGTCTCCACGGCCTGCGGACCGAATCGCTCCCTTACCTGATCCTCCTTCAGCTGAATCCGGGGCAGCGACTTGCCCTCCACCACGCCTTCCGCTTCGATGCCCCAGAAGGCGCAGGCCAGTTCACACTCGTCGGCGGTGAAAAGACCCCGCAACTCCTCCGGGTTCCACAGATAGTACCAGCCTTCGATCCCCTCCGAGTCGGCGTCCAGGGAACCGGCGAAACCGCCGTCTTCCAGGCGCATGGTCTCCAGGGTCCAGGCGACGATGCCGCGCCGGGCCCGGCTCCGCTGCGCGTCCCCCCCCAGCAGGGTGTCGGCTTCCACCAGAAGCCGCAGCATCAGCGCGTTGTCGTAGAGCATCTTCTCGAAGTGGGGCACATGCCAGAACTCGTCGGTGCTGTAACGCGCGAAACCACCGCCGATCTGGTCGTGAATGCCGCCGCGACACATGGCGTCCAGGGTCAGCGCCACCGCCTCGGCATATTCCGTCTCGCCGTCCCGGAACGCCAGACGCAGCAGCAGACGCTGATCGGTGGTGTGCGGAAACTTCGGCGCACCGCCGAAACCGCCGTGGGTCTCGTCGAAACTCTCCAGAAGGCGTTCCACGTAGACGCCGGGATCGGTGACGCCCCCTTTGACCCGGGTGGTCTTCTGATGCTGGCGCAGGAAGGTCATCAGATCCTGCCCCTGGCTGGCCGCCTGCTGGGGCTGCTGCTGATAGAAGCGGCTCACCCCCACCAGCACCTGGGTGAAGGAGGGCAGGCCGTGTCGCGGCGTGGGTGGGAAATAGGTGCCCGAAAAGAAGGGCTCCAGGGTGGGGGTCAAAAACATCGATAGCGGCCACCCGCCCGGTTGCCGGGTGATCAGATAGTGGGCCTGCTGATAGATGGTGTCCAGATCGGGCCGCTCCTCCCGATCCACCTTGATGGCCACGAAATCCCGGTTGAGCAGGGCGGCGATCATGGGATCCTCGAAGGATTCGTGGGCCATGACATGGCACCAGTGGCAGGAGCTGTAGCCGATGGAGAGGAAAATGGGCCGGTTGCTGCTCCGGGCCAGTTGCAGCGAGGCATCGTTCCATGGCCGCCAATGCACCGGATGGTGGGCGTGCTGGCGAAGATAGGGACTGGTGGCGTCACCGAGCAGGTTCATAAAACGTATCCCGGACCGAGTCGAGATGGGAAATGGGACCATATTAACAGGGAATGACGGTAAATGCCCCGGAAAAAGCCGTGGCGCGATGCGGGGAACCGTAGCGATCCTGCGACGGGTCCGCCGGGGGGGGGAGAGGCTTTGGCGGGGGAAGGCCCATGGAATCGGGCTTGGCGGCAGCGGCAAGGAGAGGATCGTGGCCGGCGGGGCGGGAATGCGGTCCAGGGGAAAGCGGCGTGGGCCCGGTGACGCAGGCGGCGGGGGAGAAGCCCCCCCGCCGCGCAGGATGCCGGTTTACTCGGTGACGGCCCGGGTCTTGTCGGTATTCTTGTCCCAATAGATGGTGATCTTGGAGACGGAACACAGATCGATTCCGCGCCAGTAGACCGATTCGTTGTAGTCCATGTAGCTGACCTTGAGATCCCATTTGCAGGAAGTGGCGTCGCGGTCGAAATGGATATCCACCGTGTCGCCGTCATCCAGGGTGTCGCGCCCGAGGACATCGTCGCCCCAATCTTCCTCATTGGTAGGGGAGACGAAGACCTTGTCGAGAACGTATCCCGTCTTGTTGCTCAGGCTGAAATCCTGATTGGCTCCCGCCCAGGCGGAACCCGAGATGCCCAATGCCAACCCCGCAGCCAGGATGGAAAGACGCAGTGACATGCTAAACTCCTGTTTCTATATATTGAAAGGAAAAAGCCAAAGCGCGATTTTCCTCTTTTTTTCGGTCTGGTGCAAGAAGATCGTATGGATTATATCGATACGGGCATCGCATGGCGAAATTGACTTTTCCCCGATGAGCCGATATGCTCCAGATGGCGAATAATAATAACCTTGTCCCGGACCTAGTGGAGGTTTG
>JADGCR010000383.1 GCA_015228895.1 Magnetococcales bacterium | reverse complement strand
CTGGGAGAGCCAGGGGAACTGGGCCAGGTGGTTGTGGAACAGGTGGTAATGGGGGATGTTGGCAACCGTCGCCTGGTTCAGGTGGGGGGTGCCGCGCAAGGAGGTGGCCAACAACTCCGCCTCCACACCCACATAGGCGGGTTGGGAGAGGATGTGCGCCAACTCCTCCCGATGGCCGGGAACATCGGCCCAGCGTCCCGCATCCATGAGCGTCGCCACCAGGGCGTGGGCGGTTTCCGGGTTTTCCGCCAGCCAGTCGGCCCGCATTCCCAGCACCTTTTCCGGACAGGCGGGCCAGAGATCATGTTTGGTCACCACGATCTCACCCACCCCCAGCGCCACGGCCATCTGGTTCCAGGGTTCGCCGACACAGAAGCCGCAGATCTCCCCGGTGGTCATGCTCTCCACCATGCGGGGCGGTGGCACCACGCTCAGCACCACATCTCGATCCGGATTGACCCCGGCGGCGGCCAGCCAGTAGCGCAATTCGTAATTGTGGCTGGAGAAGGGAAAGACCATGGCCAGCCGCAGGGGTGGCTCCCCGGCCTTGCGACGCCGGGTGATCACCTGGGCCAGGGCGCGGTTGCGCAGGGCGCGTGGACCGGCCATGATTTCCGGGTCTGCCGCCCACATGTCTGCCACCAGCCAGGGGGCCAGGGTGATGGCGTTGCCTCCCTGTCCCAGGGCCATGGGCACGGCGATATCGACCTTTACACCCTGCACCCCAAGGTGCAGGGCCAGGGTCAGGCCCGCCAGCATTTGGGAGCACTCCAGCGCCCCGTAGGCGATTTTGTCCCGCACGGCGGCCCAGGAACCCTCCCGCGACAGGCGCAGATCCAGGCCGTAGCGGGCGGCAAACCCCAGTTCGTGGGCAACCACCAGGGGGGCGCAATCGGTGAGGGGGAGAAAACCGAGCCGAATTGGTGACGGTTTGCAAAAACGAAAAGTCTTCATGGCGTGCCATCCAGGTCAGAGATCCATTTGTAACGCGGTGATCAGCCCCAGGGCCACATCCACCAGTTTGCGGTTGTCGCGCATGGCCGCCTTGCGCATGGCGTGGTAGGCCTCCTGTTCACTCAGTCCCCGTTTTTCCATGAACAGCCCTTTGGCCCGTTCGATGATTTTGCGCTCTTCCAGGGCGTTCCTGGCCGCATCCCGTTCCTGACGCAGCCGATCAAAGGCCTGGAAGCGGCTGATGGCGGTCTCCACGATGGGTTGCACCCGCTCCTTGGTCAGGCCATCCACCACATAGGCCGAAACCCCAGCCTCGATGGCCTTGCGCACCATGCCACGGTCGCTTTGATCGACAAACACGGCGATGGGGCGGCGAATCTCCCTGGTGACCTGATACATGTTCTCCAGGGTATCCCGATCCGGGTTCTCCAGGTCGATCAGGATCACATCCGGGGCCAGCAGTTTGATGCGGGTGACCAGATTGGAGAGTGAGTGGATCATCATGACCCGTCCATAGCCGGCCGCCACCAACCCGGCCTCCAGGATGGCGGCCCGCACCGGGTTGGCGTCAATGACCAGGATGGAGAGCTGCAGTTCGTCATCCATGATCAGGCCGCGACCATGACCTCGGCTTTGGGTGCCGGATCGCCATGTTCGTACTCCTCCAGGAAGGTGAGCAGCTGTTCCCGATAGGTGTAGTAGTCGGGGTGGGCGACCAGCTCCTTGCGCGAGCGTGGCCGGGGCAGATCGACTGTCATGACCCGCCCCACCCTGGCGCGGGGACCATTGGACATCATCACCACCCGGTCGGCCAGCAGGATGGCCTCGTCCACATCGTGGGTGACGCAGATGGCGGTCACCTGGGTGCGGGACCACACCTCCATCAAGACCTCTTGCAGCTCCCAGCGGGTTAGACTGTCCAACATGCCGAAGGGTTCATCCAGCAGAAGCAGGCGGGGCGACAGGGCGAAGGCCCGCGCAATTCCGACCCGCTGTTTCATGCCGTTGGACAGCTCGGCGGCTCGTTTCTCCATGGCTTCTCCCAGCCCCACCCGTTCCAGATAATAGGTGGCGATGTCGCGACGCTCGGCCTTGCTGGCATGGGGATAGACCCGCTCCACGCCCAGGGCCACATTCTCTCTGGCAGTCAACCAGGGAAACAGGTTGGGGGACTGAAAGACCACCGCCCGATCCGGCCCGGCGGAGTGCACCTCCCGGTTGTTGAGCAGAATGCCCCCCAGGGAGACCTCGGTGAGTCCGGCGGCCATGGCCAGCACCGTGGATTTGCCGCAACCGGAGTGTCCGATCAGGGAGATGAACTCCCCCTTGCGGATTTTCAGGTCAAAACCATCCACCACGGTCAGCGGGCCGTTGGGGGTAGAAAAGCTTTTCACCACCTTGGAGAACTCCACATACCCTTCCACCCGCCCGCCGCCACTGGCCTTTTGATAAGCGCCGGGGGGCGCTTCGTTGGGGATGATGGGGGTCTTGTCCGTCAGACGGATTGCGCTCTCCCTCTGGCCCGGACGCTCGGCGCCGGCGGCCATCATGACGCGGGTGATCTCCTTGCGCAGCGCCTTGTAGGCCGGGTTGTGGTTGATGGTGGCGCGATCCCTGGGCCGGGGCAGATCCACCACAAAGTTCGCTCCCAATCCGGCGGCGGGGCCGGGTTGCAGGGGGATGATGCGAT
>JADGCR010000382.1 GCA_015228895.1 Magnetococcales bacterium | reverse complement strand
ATCTTCTGGCGGCCAACGGGTTCGAACTGGATGCCGCCGTTATGCGCCATGGCGTTGCCCACGCGCGCTGGCCGGGACGGCTGGAGTGTTTTCCCGGACCGCCCCCCCTCTGGCTGGACGGCGCCCACAATCCGGACGGCGTACTCTCCCTGACGCGCTTCATGGCCGTTCTGGCCCGGCGCGAACCCCGGTCCCCGTCGGTGTTGATCTTCTCCGTCCTGCGGGACAAGGCGGCAGCCGCCATGGTGGCACTGCTGCGCCCCTGGGTGGAGCGGGTTTTCGTCGTCTCCTGCGGAGGGGAACGGGCGCTCGGAGCAGAAGCTTTACTGACTCTTTGGCGTGACGCCGGGGTCTCCGTCGTGGCCTGTCCCCGGGTGCCGGAGGCACTGGCTGCGGCCAGGGCGGCGGCTCCGGCGGGAAGAATCTGGGTTGCCGGTTCATTATGGCTGGTGGGAGAGGTGCGTTCTCTGTTATTGTAATACGATTGACCAAAAACGGTTTGACCAACCGGGTGCGTGCCGGACGCATCGGAATAGACCTACAAGGGGGGTTGCATGAAACCTGACCAGCGCTTGAATCCCGGAGGCATCTCCGTCCTCTGCCTTTCTCTCTGTCTCGTGTTCTGTGGTGCCCATGTCGGCGGGGCCGCCGAGGAAACCCCCTTTGATCTGGATGCCGATCAACTCCATATCGACAACCAGCAGCATCGGATCAACGCCAGCGGCAAGGTGAAGATCAGTCAGCCCGGTCAGATGGCGCTGTATGCGGACGAAGCGTCCTACATCATCGACAAACGCCAGATCCAGGCGAGCGGCAACATCCGGCTCGAACGGCAAGGGGATCTTTTCTTCGGCCACAAGGTGGATCTGAACGTGGCGAGCTGGACCGGGATCCTGGAAAAGCCGGTGGCCGACCTCAAGGGGCCCGGCGGGCATGTCTCGGCTGCGGAGATGGAGTTTCTCGCCCAGGACCGTTTCCAGTTGCGGGAGGTCTCCTACACCAACTGCGACTGCAAGCCGGGCGAGATTCCGGCCTGGCAGTTGAAGGCCGGCAGCGTGGACGTCAACAGCACGGCCAATACCCTGACCGCGCGCAATGCCACCCTCCAACTGGGGGAGGTTCCGGTGCTCTGGACCCCCTGGTGGCGTCACCCACTGCTGCCGGAACGTCAGAGCGGCTTTCTCTTCCCCTCCCTGCGGATGGCGGGCGGAAACGGCTTCGAAGCCGATGTGCCCTATTACTGGAATATCGCGCCTGACCGGGATGCCACCCTGACCGCGCACCCCACCTCCCGGCGCGGTCTGTTGACCAAGGTTCAGTACCGCTATATGGGAGATGGCTATGTGGGGCAACTGGACACCCAGAACATCTATGATTCCGTGGAAGAACGCCATCGTGGTCTGACCCTGTTCCAGCATCAGCAGACCGCCGGGGCCTGGGATCTGGATGCACGCCTCGCCGCATCCCAGACCCGGGATTTTCTCCACGACTTTCCCCAGAAAAAGCTGATCGATTCCCGTGAACGCCGCCTGGAGTCCCATCTGGAAGCGGATCATCTCTGGCTGCGCAAGAGCGGTTATTCCGATTTCCAGGTCGGGGCCCTGTGGTATGAGAATCTGCAAACCACCAATGACCGTTATACCGTTCAGCGCCTGCCCTACATGAGCCTCACGGACAGCCGCCCCCTGCACGCCCTCGATCGCGCCGTGGAGGGGAATCACCCCGCAGCCGGTCAGTTCCGCTTGAATGGGGATTACAAATTCGACTCCTTCTATCAGATATCCGGGGATGCGGCGCAGCGGGTGGATCTGAGTCCGGAACTCCAGTACTGGAGAGCGCTGCCGGTCGGGAATGTGAGCGGGGCCTTCGGCTTGCGTGAGACCTCCTACCTGATTCAGGGCAATCCCAACCAGACCGGCGACATGGATGGCTCGGAGAGCCGGGCGAGCGCCTCGGGGCGCTTGCGCCTCTCCCTGGATCTGGCCCGCACCTTCGGCAACGGCGCCTACAAGCATACCCTGGAGCCTGCCGTGCAGTATGCCGTGGTATCCGCCACCCGGCAGAGCGGCCTGCCCAACTTCGACTCCACCCTGCGTCACTTCGGCGTCAACAACCTTTACTCCAGCAACCTCTATTCGGGTGATGACCGCATCAGCACCGGACAATGGATGGCCTATGGCCTGACCTCCCGCTTGTTCGGACGCCAGGGTGACGGCGGGGTGCGCAACCTGGCCAACATCGCCATCGGACAGCGCTGGGCTCCGCCGGGCGACCGGGATTATCAGGATGGCCATTCCTTCTCGGACCTGGTTTCCGGCCTGGATCTCCATCCCACCACCCACTGGACCCTCGCTCTGGCCAACCGGTACGATCCCTACAACAATGTCATGAAATCCACCGAAACCTCGGTGGCCTATAGCGACGCAAACACCAGGGTGAGCGTCGGCTATCACCTCAACAAGCCGGAGACCCAGCTCATCTACATGACGGAAGGGAACGCCGAGCGTTTGGAGGATTTGACCTTCATGGCCAACGTCAAGGCCGGGGAGAATTGGCGTTTCAAGCAGAACGCGGACTACTCCCTGGAGACCAGCGGGTTGAAGAGTTGGCGTTCCGGCATTGTCTACGAGGAGTCCTGCTGGAGCCTGGATCTC
>JADGCR010000381.1 GCA_015228895.1 Magnetococcales bacterium | reverse complement strand
ACCCGCCGAACCGGCCAAGGAGAAAACTTCCGGCAAGAAGGCGCCCGAATCCGCTCCCCTCTCCGGGAGCAAGACGGGGGAGTAGTCGGAAGGAATTCCCTCGGGGAAAAAAAGCCCGGATCAACCACATGCGGTTGATCCGGGCTTTTTTTTACCCGAGGGGTGCGCCTGGCTTGCGGGCGGTGTCGGGACCGCCCGCAAGCCAGGATCAATGGACCAGCTTTTTGTAGTGTACCCGATGGGGACGGTCGGCTTCGGCCCCAAGACGGCGCTTGCGGTCCGCCTCGTACTCCTGATAGTTCCCTTCCAGAAAGACCACGCTGGAATCCCCCTCGAAGGCCAGGATGTGGGTCGCGATGCGGTCCAGGAACCAACGGTCGTGGGAAACCACCACGGCGCTGCCGGCGAAATCGGTCAACGCCTCCTCCAGGGCTTGCAGGGTCTCCACGTCCAGATCGTTGGTGGGTTCGTCGAGGAGGAGCAGGTTGCCGTTCTGTTTGAGCACCAGGGCCAGATGGGCGCGGTTGCGCTCCCCGCCGGAGAGGACCTTGACCTTTTTCTGCTGGTCCTGCCCCTTGAAGTTGAACCAGGAGACGTAGGTTCTGGAGTTGATCTCCCGGCCCCCCAGGTCCAGCATGTCCAGACCGCCGCTCACCGCCTCCCACAGGGATTTTTCCGGGTCCAGGGTGCTGCGGCTTTGATCCACATAGGCCAGCTTCACGGTCTCGCCCAACAGGATGCGCCCGCTGTCGGGCTGTTGCGTCCCGGTCAACATGCGCAGGAAGGTGGTCTTGCCGGAACCGTTGCCACCGATGACCCCCAGGATGCCGCCACGGGGCAGGATGAAGGAGAGGTTTTCCATCAGCAGCGTGCCGCCAAACCCCTTGGAAATCCCCTGGGCCTCGATGACATTCCCCCCCAGACGCGGCCCCGATGGAATGAACAGGGTGTTGGTCTCCCGTCTGGACTCGCGGGTGCGGGAGGCCAGCTCCTCGTAGGCGTTGACGCGGGCCTTGCTTTTGGTCTGCCTGGCCCGTGGCGAGGAACGGACCCACTCCAGTTCGGTGCGCAACCGTTTTTGCAGTCCGACATCCTCGCGTTTTTCCTGGATGAGACGGGCCTCCTTCTGTTCCAGCCAGGAGGTGTAGTTCCCCTTCCACGGGATGCCGCGGCCCCGGTCCAACTCCAGAATCCATCCGGCGGCGTTGTCCAGAAAATAGCGGTCATGGGTCACGGCCACCACCGTGCCGGAATAGTTGAGCAGATAACGCTCCAGCCAGGAGACGGATTCCGCGTCCAGATGGTTGGTGGGTTCATCCAGCAGCAGCATGTCCGGGGCGGAGAGCAGCAGACGGCACAAGGCCACCCGGCGCTTTTCGCCACCCGAAAGGGTGGTGACATCCGCGTCCCAGGGGGGGAGGCGCAGGGCGTCGGCGGCGATGTCCAGTTTGCGGTCCAACTCCCATCCGTCCAGGTGGTCGATGGCCTCTTGCAGGGTGGCCTGTTCCTGGATCAGGGCGTCCATGTCCGCGTCCGGGTCGCCAAACTGTTCGGACACCTGGTTGAAGCGGTTCAACAACTCCTTGATGGCCGTCACCCCGTCTTCCACATTGCCCCGGACATCCTTGTTGGGATCGAGTTGGGGCTCCTGGGGGAGCAATCCGGCGCGAATGTTCGGGGCCGGTTTGGCCTCGCCGGTGAAGTCGTTGTCCAGACCCGCCATGATGCGCAGCAGGGAGGATTTGCCCGAGCCGTTCAGACCCAGCACTCCGATTTTGGCCCCCGGCAGAAAGGAGAGGGAGATCTCCTTGAGAATGACCCGATTCGGAGGCACCGCCTTGCTCATGCGGTGCATGGTGAAAATGTATTGTGGTTCCGCCATGGCTGCTCACTCCACCGGTGTCAACCAGCCGTTAAGCTGGGCGTGGCGTCCATGCACCACATCGAAAAAGAGTTTCTGAATGGCCTTGGTCACAGGTCCGGCGTGTCCGATGCCGATCTTGCGGCCATCCAGTTCGCGGATCGGGGTGATCTCCGCGGCGGTCCCGGTGAAAAATGCCTCCTCGGCGATGATGACCTCGTCCCGTGGAAAGCGTTGTTCCAGGACCGGCAGACCCATCCCGGCCGCCAGGGTGATCACCGTGTTGCGGGTGATGCCGTCCAGGGCGGAATCCAGGGGCGGGGTGATCAGCTTGCCCTGTTTGAGGATGAAGATGTTTTCGCCGGACCCTTCGGAAACGAACCCTTCCGGGTCCAGGAGCAGCGCCTCGTCGAAGCCGCAGGCGATGGCTTCGGATTTGGCCAGGATGGAGTTGGGATAGTTGCCCACCGCCTTGGCGCGGGTCATGGTGATGTTGGGATGATGACGGGTGTAGGAGGAGGTTTTGACGCGAATGCCATGCTCCATGCCCTCTTCTCCCAGGTAGGCGCCCCACTCCCAGGCGGCCACGATGCCGTGCACCTGGCACTTGGCCGGGTTGAGTCCCATGCTTTCGGCGCCGTAGAACATCAGGGGGCGGATGTAGCCCGATTGGAGTCCGTTGGCCGCCAGCACGGAGAGGCAGGCCCTGGAGATTTCCTGCTGGGAGAAGGGCACGGGCATGTTGAGGATATGCGCCGAGCCGAACAGGCGTTTGACATGTTCATCCAGTCGGAAAA
>JADGCR010000380.1 GCA_015228895.1 Magnetococcales bacterium | reverse complement strand
TCGCCAAACACATCCCCATTCTCCAAAATCACTTCACCAAAATGAAACCCTACCCGAATATGCAAACTGCCTAACTGGGAGGCGTTTTCCGAAACCGTCTCCTGCATGCACACCGCCGCCCGCGCCGCATCATCCGCCGTCGGAAAAGTACACATCACCTCGTCGCCGATGGTCTTGATCACCCGCCCCCCGTAACGCTCCGTCGTCTCCGACAGCACCTCGATGCAACGCGAGGTGATCTCACGGGCCTTGGCATCCCCCAGCTTCTCGTAGATCTGGGTGGATCCGGCAATATCGGCAAACATGATTGCCAGTCGTGTCTGTTCTCTCATCGTCTCCTCCATCTTCCGGAAACATCCGGGATTGACTTCCCGGACACTTCCGAATCTGCCCCCCGATGGCTCCGATCCGCTCCCTGGGAGGGTTCAATCGGTCACATACCCCAAAATCGCGGTAATATTATCTTTACCCCCCTGTTTCTTGGCCTGGTCTATCAGGGTATCCAGAGCCTTTTCCAGTGCGTCCGCATGAACCGTGGCCATGAGTTCGGCCAGTTTTTCGTCCGGAACCATGCCGCTCAGTCCGTCGGAACACAACAGCAGCACATCCCCTTTTTCGATGGAGAAGAAGCGCACCTCCGGAGAGACATCCTCGACGGGCCCCATGGCCTGGAGCAGGATATTGCTGGCGGGGGGTTGACCGCGCCCTCCCATATCCTTCCAGTGTTGATACATGGAGTGGTCCAGGGTGACCTGGCGGAGTTTGCCTCTGCGGAACTGGTAAAGGCGGCTGTCTCCGACGTGGAAGACGACGGGTTCGGTCTTGCCTTCGGGCATCCAGAAGCCGACCACCGTGCTGCCCATGCCGCTGCCTTCCCGGTAACCGCTTTTCTGGTTCATGGCGTACAATTGGGAGTTGGCCAGGGTGACGGCATCCCGGATCACGGCCAGATTGGCGCTGGATTGCACCATCCTGCCCAGATCCCGGGTTTCGTTGACGATGGTGGGTTGGGGAGCGGTATCCTCGTCCTGATTCAATTCCTGGGCGTGTTGGTCCCGCAGGGAGACGGGATCCTTCAGAAAACCGGCGATGACCTCCACCACCTTGGCGCTGGCCACCTCACCGGCGTCGTGTCCACCCATGCCGTCGGCCACCACCAGGAGGCCGATTCCCGGATCCACCAGGAAGGTATCCTCGTTGAGGGTGCGTACCAGGCCGACATCGCTTTTAGCCATGACCTCGATGCGATTTCCGACCCGAAACGCTTTTCCGGAAGTGTCCTTGTGTGTCGCCATGCGACCTGCCCCATGACAGCGAATGAATTCGGCTTCAGCCCTTCGCCCAACCGACCATACCGACTCGACATTTTATACATTCAGAAGTGTCCGTTAGCACGGATTTTCGAAAGGGGACAAAAAACAGTTTCGTGAGCGTTCCCTCGCCGTGCGCCGTTGCCGGGAAGCCTTCTCCGTGACATCATCCGGGTCTGTTCTCGACGTTACAACCGGTGGGTTCGTCATGATCGATTTCTCCATGCCGCGTCGTCCCCGTCGTCTGCGCCGCAGCGGCGCCATTCGGGAGATGGTTCGCGAAAATCAGCTCCGCGCGGAAAACCTGATGCTGCCCCTGTTCATCGTTCCGGGCAGCAAGATACGTCGGGAGGTCTCCTCCATGCCCGGCGTCCATCAGCTCTCCATCGACCAGGCCGTCGAGGATGCCGCCGAACTCCTGGAACTGGGGGTGCGCTCGGTCATTCTCTTCGGGATACCCGAAAGCAAGGATGCCGAGGGCAGCGACGCCTTTTCGGACGAGGGCATCATTCAGCGCGCCCTGCGGGCCTTTCGTCGCGAGCTGCCCGAACTCTATCTGGTGGCCGACGCCTGTTTCTGCGAATACACCGATCACGGCCATTGTGGCGTGCTGCATCAGGGCGAGGTGGACAACGACGCCACTCTGGCCAATCTGGCCCGGTCGGCGCTCTCCTACGCCGAAGCAGGGGTCGACATGGTGGCTCCCTCGGGCATGATGGACGGCATGGTGCAGGCCATTCGCAGCGGTCTGGACCGGGCGGGGCACTCCCAGGTGGCCATTCTCTCCTATGCCGCCAAATACGCTTCCGCCTATTACGGACCCTTTCGGGACGCCGCGGAGAGTACCCCCCGTTTCGGAGATCGCCGAGCTTATCAGATGGATCCCGCCAATCGCCGGGAGGCGTTGCGTGAGGTGGCGCTGGATATCGAACAGGGCGCCGATCTGGTGATGGTCAAGCCGGGACTGCCCTATCTGGATATCGTGCGGGATGTTCGGGAACGCTTCGACTGCCCGGTGGCGGTTTACAATGTCTCCGGCGAATACGCCATGGTCAAGGCGGCGGCGGCCAACGGCTGGATCGACGAAAAACGGGTGGTTCTGGAAACCCTGACCTCTTTCCGCCGGGCGGGAGCCGATCTCATCCTCACCTATCATGCCCGTGACGCCGCCCGCTGGCTGAAACAACAGGATTGATTCCCATGTCTTCCGAACCCATTCGAGCCCTGGGACTGCTTTCCGGGGGACTCGACAGCATTCTGGCCTCGCGGCTGCTTCTGGAGCAGGGTCTTCAGGTGGAGGGGGTCAACTTTTCTACCGGATTCTGCATTCAGGCCCACACGGGCAGCCTGCGCA
>JADGCR010000037.1 GCA_015228895.1 Magnetococcales bacterium | reverse complement strand
TTTCCGTCCGGGAGGTTGATGTCTTGCAGGACGATCAGGGGGCTTTGCTCTTCCAGCAGGTTCAACGCCTCGTTGAAGGTGCCGGCCTGGATGATGAGAAGATCCTGGAGTTCGGTCTGGAAGGAGAGATAACGGTCAATGGCGCTGCGGATTTCGGGTTCGTCATCCACGACCATGACACGGATCTGGTCAGTCATCGCTATATGCTCCTGAAAGGCAAGTTCCCAATGTATTGATCATCATGATAGCCAATATAGCATATCGAATCAAAAAGCCAATGGGAATTGTTCGCACTGCAAGAATTTTATGCCTCGCACGGCGTGAATGATCTTGCATGGGTTGCTTGAATTGTGAGAAAATTTTATATGGAATACACGATACACATGTGAAGCAATCTTTGACCTGGCCGCGCAGTGACCTGGAAGGCATCGGGTCTGGAGAGTTGATTATGGACGACGCAAAGGAAACTGCCGTACCCCGATCCCGCAGGAAACACGAACGGGTCTGGTTCAAATATCAGGCCGTGTTGGAACTCTCCGGCGGGAAGTCCCTGTGGGGCATTACCCGCGATGTCTCCCTGCGTGGACTGTTTCTCTGCACCACCGGTGTGCCCGCCGGGGTTGCGGTGGGCGATACCGGTTTCCTGCGCCTGACGGTGCTCAACCTCAAAAAGGAGTTTCCCTGCCGCGTGGCCCATGTGTCACAGCAGGGGATCGGGCTGGAGCTGCACGACAAAGGGGAGCATTTCGGCGCCACCCTGACCGCGTCCTTGTTGCAGGAGACCCAGGTGCGCCTGGGCGCGGATGTCTCGTTCACCGATCACATCCGGGTGACCCGCGTGGGAGCCTCCCCGTCCGTCGTGTTTTCGGATGGGCGTCTGGTCAAAATCAGCATCAGCCACATGGAATTCAGCTTCACGGTCTCCCCGGAATGGACGCTCAAGCCTGGAGAGGAACTCAAGCTGGAGATTCTGCAACCCCGTCACGCCCCGATTGTCGTGGATGGGGTGGTGCGTTCCGTGATGTCCGGGGAGTCCCCGACGGAGAAGGTCTGCGCGCTGGTATTCGCGGTTCTGTCCGAGAAGACGATCGCCGAAGTGCGGGAACTGGTGCGCACCCTCCATGGCAAACGGTTGCAAAACATGATGACGCAACGATCGACGGCCATCGGTTTGCAATCCGGGGCCGATCTGCCGCGCCGGACCCGGCCCGAAATGCGCCAACAACTGGAACGGTTCTATGGCCCCCGGCACTGACTGGCTGAAATGACCGGGTTGATGGGCCGGTTTGGTTTTTTTTTGGCCAGCAGTTCCTGATAGAGCTCCAGGGTCGGCAGAATGATGACCACCTCGGTTTCCCGACCCGGTTCGGGTGGTGAAAAGATCGTGACCTGCCCCCGATGGTCCTTCACGATCCCCTCCACGATGGACAGTCCCAGGCCGGTTCCCCTGGTTTTGCCCTTGGAGGTGTAGAAGGGGTCGAAGATCTTGCCGATCACCTCTTCCGGGATGCCCGGGCCATTGTCCTTGACCCAGATCCAGATGTGGCGCTCGATCCGTTTTCCCTCTACCGTAATCTGTTTGTGCTGCTGTTCCCGCATCTCTTCCAGGGCGTCCAGGGCGTTGTTGAACAGGTTGACGAAAACCTGGGCCAGCTGTTGTCGGTCACAATAAATCAGCAGACTCTTCGGTATCTGGACCGACAGGTTGGTCTTGTCCTGGCGGAAGCGGTGCTGCAAGAGGTTGTGGGCATCCCGCACCGGGTCTTCCAGGCGACACTCCACCCGGTCGGTCTCCATGCCGCCTTTGGAATAGGTCTTGAGGCTGTCCACGATCTTGGAGATGCGCGCGCTGCCATCCAACATGCCGTCCAGGGTCTTCTGGATCTCCCCGTGAAAGCGGCTCAGGCGTCCGGAGGGGTCCTCTCCGGCATGTTTGAGCAGCACCGGATGGGCCAGGTTCCAGTACTGTTGCAGGAACTGCACATTGGAGGCGATGAAGGCGTTGGGGTTGTTGATCTCGTGGGCCATGCCCGCCGAGAAGGTGCCCAGGGTGGCCAGTCGTTCCGCGTGGATCAACTGTTTGGTGCGGGCCTGGACCATCTCTTCGAGTTTTTCGGCGTACTCCTGCAGAGCCTGTTCCGCCAGTTTGCGCTCGGTGATGTTGCGGGTGGAGGCCATGGCAAAGGAGGTGCCATGGTATTCCAGAAGATTGATGCTGATCTCCACGGGAAAGCGGGAGCGGTCCTTGCGCTGGTGGGTGGTGATGAACACCAGGGTGCGCTGTCTGGTGATCGTGTCCCAGAGCGTGGGCCATTCCGAGGCGGGCATCTCCGGTGAGATGTCGTTCAGGGTCATGGAGAGGAGCTCCTCCCGGCTTTGACCCAGGCTGACGCAGGCCTCCTGATTGACATTGATGAAACGGGCGCGGGAGTCGAGCCAGTAAATGGCGTCCTTGGCGTTCATGATGGAAAAGCGGCTGAATTTCAGTTCCTCTTCCAGGCGTTGCCGTTCGGTGACATCGTGGGAGACTCCCAGGACGCCGATGATGTTGCCATCGGTGTCGATCAGCGGGACTTTGCTGACCTCCAGCCAACGTTGGCTGCCGTCACTCAGGTGGATCTCCTCCAGATAGTTGAGATGGCTCGCGCCGGTGGCCATGACGTGCCGGTCCACGCTGTGGAACGAGTCGGCGTAGGCGCTCCAGTTCATGTCCCGGTCGCACAGGTTGACGATATCCGTCGGGTCCCGGATGCCCGCCAGCGCGGCGTAGCGGGTGTTGCAGCCCAGATAGCGGAAGTCCGCATCCTTCCAGAAGACCTGCACCGGAATGGTATCCAGGACCTGGCGCAGCATGACCCGTGACTCTTCGGCCTGGTCGTGGGCCTGGATCAGATGGGATTCCCGGCGTCGGAGTTCCTCTTCCATGCGGTTGAGGGCCTGGCTTAACAGGTCCAGCTCTTTGATTCTCCAAGATTTCGGAAATGGCTGGTCAAGGTTGCCCCTGGCAAGGGAGGCGATGCGGCCAGTGAACTCCTGAAACGGTCGGGGGATGAAGCGGCCCGCCCAGAGGAGCGCCAGAATCAGGAGGACGATCTGCCCCAGAGCCATCCAGAGGTTGTGGATCAGGCGGTTGAACGCCTCATCCCGGAATTCGGCGATGGGCAGCAGGAACTCGCTGTGCAAAAACAGTCGCACCTCATCCCTGGTGAGCAACCCGTCCTGGTTGAGATCCCGGCCAATGGCCACCACGGTTTTGTGGTGATCGTTGTCCAGCCAGGAGTAGGGTGTGGAGAAATCGTTGTATTGGAAAAAGAACGGTTCCGCATGGATGTCGGAGTGGGTGATCTTTTCCTGATCGTTCAGTTGGGCGTTGTCCGATTCCAACACCATGACTTCCCAGGAGGGGGAAAAGAGGATCATGTGGTCGGCTTTGCGATCGTATTTGCGGGCGTTTTCCAACTGGGTCCGAAAGAGGTGGCGCATCTCCTTCAGGTTGTGCTGGGCCTGTTCGAGCTGACCGTCGGTCCGGTTTTGCAGGAAACGTTCGAAGATGGGGTCTCTGGCCAGCACCTGGAGATCCTGGATGTCTGTCTGCATGGCCTTTTGGGCGATGAATTGCACCTCCTGTTGGTAGCCCAGCCAATTGACCACGGCGTTCCAGGCCCCGATGAGCAGGACAATGGGGGCCAGAAACAGGAAAAAGCGATGGGCCAGAGTCATACGCCCGGCGTGACCGCTGAAAGGAGGCGTCGCCTTGGCGTCAAGTGGCGTGGTGACATCGTTTTACTGTCCTCGCGGCGTGAAACGGGTTTGCAACCAGGCGCCGATATCCTCCGCCTCCTGGCGGGTCAGGGGCACGAAGGACATGACCGGCGGGGGGGTCTGGCTGTTGACCAGTTGATAGCTCAAAGCGTGCAGTCGTTCCGGGCGGTGGATGTGGGCGGTTTTGGCGATCAGGGTGCCGGAGGCGCGCTGGTTCCTGGGGACGAGCCAGTATCCGTTGGTGAATTTTCCTTCGCCGTTCTCCCCGTGACAGCTGGCGCAGGCTTTTTCCTGGTAGAGTGTTTGTCCCCGTTGCGCATTGCCCGGCTTGACGGGGGGGGTGGTGGGGAAGGCGGCGTCCACACCCGGGACAAAGGCGTGATCCAGTGGGTCGCCCGTATCGCGCCTGCGTTTGAATTCGATGGTCCAGTGGTGGGTCTCGGCGTCGAAGCGGCCGAAAGCGGTGACATCGGAACGGCTGCCGGTGGCGGGACGCAAAATGGAGTTGGGGAGGGTGACCCCTTCGGCGAAGGTCATCTCCCGGGTGATGCGCAGCCTGTTTTCCAGGGTGATGGGGGAGGAGATGAAACCGGCCTGGTTGTAGCGTCCCGCCAGGAAATCTTCCCGGTTGACGTATGCCGGTTGATTGATTTTGGACAGTTGCAATTTTTTTTCGTTGTTGTCCAGGTCCGGGGATTGGCCCGGATCCTCTTTGAAACCGTTTTCGTTCTCCATGGCATGGACGATGTGGGCGTCTTCGGTGGTGTGCGCCGGATTGCTGCGGGTGGCGGTCCAGTGCCAGACATCGGCCCGGTCGTCGGGCAGGACGGTGTGCATTTGGCTCACCTCCTCGCCGATCAGGGTCTGCGCGGGGTCGTGGGCCCCCTTGAGGTTCGGATGACAATAGGCCCCGCACCCCAGACCCCCGTCGCGGAAGGTGTGTTGCTGGTCCACGATGGGGAACATGAACAACACCCGGTCTTCGCTCTCCTGGCCCGCCAGTTGGTCCGCGGCGTTGACGGGGGCCGGGCGTGTCGGGTCAAGGGGGCGGTGGGGCATGGTTTGCCACGTCCCCTGGGTGTGGATCCACTGTTTGCGGTAGATGGAGGGGTCGTGGTTGGCATCCTCGAAATCCACGGCGAAATAGACGTATTGGGCGTCGAAGGCCGCCGCCACCCGGATTGCGCCAGGACGGGCGTCGTGGTATTCGCTCAAGGGGTAGTTGTTCATCACCCTGCCGGAGAATTGGGTGAAGTGCCGGGGATCCCACTCCTGCAAATCCCCGTTCACCTGGATGGACTCCTCCGGCACACGGGGGGCGATGACCACCTGGGGGGTGATGCGCGCGGGATCGGCACGCTCCTGAAAGTCCAGAAAGAGCAGGTTTTCTCCGTAATGGTTGTGTGAGTTCTCTGTGACCGCCAGGGAGAAGTAGGTGTCGGCTGGCAGGTCGGCGGCGTTGACCGGACTGGGCAGGAGCGCGGTCGCGAGGCACGCCATGATGCGTTGGGCATATTTCATCCAGGTCTCCTGGTGTTCGGCAAGGTGAAGGGTTAAGGAAAGGGTCACAATGCAATAATTGTGCAAGCGGAATTCATGAGTCTAAAATGTTGTTATATTAATCTTTTCCAATGCTTGTGTCAAGTGTCCCGCGGCGCGGTTCCCGATTTTGAGAAGGGTGTTCGGTTACCGGAGCCGTTCCAGAATATGAGAAGCCCGCGGACCGTTTTCCAGAATGCAGGAATGCGGTGTCGGCACAATCAAATATAAGAGTCATGTAACATACGGAACTTGCGGCAATAAAAAAAGGGGAACCCATGGCATTCGGTTTGCATTATTCAGCTTCAGGGATGAACGGCGGAGACGCCATCCAAACATGATCCATCAACAACCAGCCGGTTTCGCAGGGATTCAGACATGCTGCCAACCTATCATGGAAGGGATTCGAGAGTGGCCGTTCCGGGGGGAAGGGAGGAGAACATGACCGCCAGAAGGGAGAAGCGTCGGCATGAACGGTACTACATGCAGTTGCCCGTGACCTTCACCTTCGCCAATGGCGCAACCTGTCACGGGGTCTCCCAGGATGTGAGCCTGGTGGGATTTTTCGTCAACGTGCAGTCCGAGCTGAATCTGGAGCATGACTTGCGTGGCCAGGGAACCCTTCAGCTGGGAGCGCAACGGTATACGTTCCAGTGCCGTCTGACCCGGCGGACCTCCGCGGGCATCGGCATTTCCATTGTCAAGGACTCCGCCATTCTGGGGTATGCCATCACCACCCACATTTTCAACGAGATCTCATCCTGTCATCTGCGCTGAAGCCGCGAACGGTCATGGGGTCGGGAGGGCGGTTTCACACCCACTGGCAAAGCTCACCCGGTTGCGTCCCGCCTGTTTGGCGGCGTACAAGGCGACATCCGCCTGTTTCAGCATGTCGGCGGGGTCCGCGCCGACACCGGGATGAATGGCCACCCCGATGCTGATGGTGACCTTCAGACCGTCGATGACCAGATCCTCCACGGTCTTGCGCAATCGTTCCGCCGCCAGGTTGGCACCCGGATAGGCGGTGCTGGGCAGAACGACGACAAACTCCTCCCCGCCATACCGGCAGGGGTGGTCCACATCCCGGAACAGCTCCCGCATGACCCGACCGATGGCCTGCAATACCCGGTCTCCCTGATCGTGCCCGTGCTGATCGTTGAACTTCTTGAAGTGGTCCACATCGAACAGCAGCAGCGCGAAGTGCTGATTGTACCGTTTGGAGCGGCTCCACTCCTCCAGCAACACCTCGTCGAAGCGGCGGCGGTTGTACAGCCCGGTGAGGGCGTCGGTGGTGGAGAGCAGACGGAGTTGCCGTTCGAGTTTCTTCTCCTGGGTGATGTCGCGGATCAGCGCCGCCGAGCCGATCCGTTCCCCGTTGGTGATATGGATGGTGGCGGCGTAGATGTTGAGAATCCGTCCTTTGTAGACCACCATGGAGGGAACGTTCTCGTTGGTCTCGTCCAAGAGCGCCTTGATGTATTCCGGGTCGTCGAGAATCTGCGTGAAGCCCTCGCCGACGATCGTCTCCCGGTTTTTTTCCAGCAGCCGTTCCGCCGCCGGATTCACCAGGGCGACCTCTCCCTGACGATTGGTGACCACCATGCCTTCGCGGGCGCTCAGGATGATGGTGGTGAGCTTTTCCTGTTCGTTTTTCAGTCCCAGATGAACCCTGGCCAACTCACCGCTCATCTGGTTGAAATTCATCGCCATGCGACCCAACTCGTCCGCGCCGAGTTCCGGAACCCGATGTTGCAGGTTGCCGGCGGCCACCTCGGACATCGCCTCCGTGACCCGACTCAAAGGACGGACCACGGAGTAGCGCATGAGCAGCATGATCAGGGCCAGGACGCTGGACAGGGCGATGGAGAGCAGCATGGTGCTTTGGGTGCGGGTCTGCTGGATCCCTTCGGTGACCGCCTGCATGGAGAAACTCAACAGAACCAGACCCCGCACCGGATGCTTGCCGGAGTGGCAGCGATGGCAGGCCTTCTTGTTGAGAATGGGAGACAATACCGTCATGTAGGGGGTGTTGGTCCCGGTGTCGAGGATGTTTCTGGTGAGTTGGGCCCTGGTCTCCAGGACCCGGGAGAGATCCTGGTCGTCCGGGGGCAGCACCACCTCGCGGCTTTGGGTGTCCCTGGGGGAGAACTCCTCCTCTCCCAGCCGGCTGTTCACCTCCTGGATGGTGTCGTTGTCCTTGAAAGCCTCCAGACCGTTGGTGCGGATGATCTTGAAGGAGCGGATTTCGCTGATGTTCTGCAAACGTCTGGCGTATTCGTGGGCGATGTTGGCGTCGCCCGCCAGCATGATGGCCTCCAGCCCTTCGTTGACGCTGCGGGTCAGGAAATAGAGGATCTGTTTGTGCTGCTCCACGATCATGGTTTCCTGCCGCTCGGTGTGGAAATTGGACAGCGCCATCAGACCGGCAAACACGGAGACGCCTACCAGCACCAGGATACGGTCGCCAATACGCTTGAAACGGAAAAAACGGAGTTTCATAAGATGGGTCTCATGGGCGTTGCGGGCCGAAGTTCCAATGACATGTTATCCGTATATATAAAAATTGCAGTGAAGCCGATCAAAAAAGAGTGGTGACACGAAGAATGGGTCGAATTTTTGCGAAATGGATGCCATAATGGGTGTGCGTGTCGTATGCTGTCCTTGTTTTAATATTGTTTATCATCCAGAGGCAAGGGTTAACTTGAACGGACCGGGAAATCGCGCGCAAGGACTGGATTCCAGGCCTTGCATGGTATGGCGTCTCCAACAGGTGGGCAAAATCGCCCTGGCCACCGGGGTGATCGCGGGGGGCTGCCTGCTGGCCATGGTGTTTTATCTGTCCGGGGACGGGGGGGACAGCTACCAGGAGATCCTGAGCGCCTACGCCATGACCCGGCGCCATCTGGGGCCCGCGTTGCTGCTCTCCGGTCTGGCCCTGACCACCCTGATCGGCCTGATGACCTGGATGATCGCCTTGTACAGCACCTATCGGGTGGCTGGCCCGGTGCATCGCTTCAGCCTGAACCTGAAACGGCAGATCCTGGAGGGGCCTCTTCCCGTGGAGGCGTTCCGGGAGGGGGATTTCCTCCAGGCGGAACATCTCCATTATTCGGCGGCGGCCAACCGTCTGCAATACCATTACGACTCCCTGAGCGAATTGACCGATTTGGCGCTGGCCGAGCAGGAGTTGCCCGACCCGGATCTGGGAGGGGGGTTGACCGCCACCATGCGGCAAATGCAGGCTCTGGATCGTCATGTCAAGTTATAAGCCCTGGCTGACCGGGGTGGCGCTCCTGCTTGGCCTGGTGTTCTGGATGCGCGCGGGGGGCGGCGCCATGGGCCATTTGGCCCAGAGCCGTTGTCAGGGGTGTCACGTCACCGAGCAGGTCTCCCCGGAGAACGCCCGGATGCTGATCGCCAGTCAGGAAAAACTCTGCGCCAGTTGTCATCCCAAGGCGATTCAACTGAGTCATCCATCCGGTTTCTTTCCGGGGCGCGTCCTGCCCGCGACCTATCCCCTGGACTGGAAGGGGGAGTTGACCTGCGGCTCCTGCCACACCATCCATGGCGACACGCCGGGTCTGATGCGCACCCTGGCCAAGGGAGGGGTGTTCTGTCGCGAGTGCCATGATGACGCCTTTTTCGAACAGATGCCGGATCGGGGCGCTTCCATGGTGGCGTCCGGTCATCTGGACGCCGGCGGCGCGCGACCGGTCGTCGATCTGGACCCCTACTCCCTCCAGTGCATGGGATGTCACGACGACAAGGCCGGCGACGCTCCCATGCGGGTGAATCTGGCCGGAGGGGGGGTCATGCGGCACATGGGCAGCTCCCTGAGCCATCCCATTGGCCGCGAATATGCGAAGGCGATTTCGTTCGGGGGCTATCGACCCCTGGCCGCGCTGCCCGCCAAGGTGGCCTTGCCGGATGGCAGGGTGGGGTGTGTCTCCTGTCATGAGGGGTACAGCCAGAAACATGGCGGGTTGACAGTGGACAACACGGGTTCGGCTTTGTGCCTTGCCTGTCATGATCTGTAAGGAGAACCGGATTGCCAGCGTCTTTTGAGTCACGGACCCCGCCCGGATTGGAACGTCGTTATGTGGATTTCCGCATACAGATGCGCATGCTCATCGCCCTGGTGCTGCTGGAAACGGGGTTGGCCGGCGGTGGGGTGGGTTATCTCTACTTTCGATTCAAGGCGATCATCGAGGAGAATCTGTACCGGATTCATCACGGGGGGCAGAGCGTTTTCCAGCAACTGTTGGAAGAGACCGGGTGGGTGGTCCTGGTCATGCTGGTGGTCAATCTGGCGGGTCTGCTGATCGCGGATCGACTGTGGGTGGGTTATGTGCAGCGGGTGTTGGGGAGTTTCACCGCGCTGGCCGTGAAAGTGACGGATCTGGACTTCCGTTCGGACGGGGAGTCCCCGGATCAGCACGCCTCCCTGGAACTGATGTTGTCCTGGAGGCAGAAAGAGCGCGACCGCGCCCTGGCGGTCCGGGAGTTGGTCCGGGATCTGGACCAGGTGCCGCCGGCCCGACAGGTGGAGCGGTTGCGACGGTTGCGCGCCATCCTTCCGCCCTACAGTCGTCGTTTCGTGGGACGGCTGGCATCCGACCGGGATGCGGCGCGCGGAGGCGTTTGATGTCCCGACGGCTTGTTGTGCAACGGTGAAAACACGATGACAATCTGAGGAGCGTGTCCCATGGCCCGGCCTGGAAAAAAAGTTCCCACCCCACCGGATTGGGAGAAATTTCGACTCGGCGTTGGCGTCGGGGGGGTGCTGATCGGGGTTGGCGCGCTGCTCGGATGGGGCGTGATGACCGCCCCGGACGGGGGATCCCACGCCAGCGGCTACACCACCGCGCAACGGGTCGCGCGGATGCTGCCCACGGGCGTCCAGGAGAAGATCGCCCTGGTGTTGGCGGCGCTCTGCGTGCTGTTCGGGCTGTTTTTGATGATTTCCGGATGGATGGTGCTGGTGGAGTCGCTGCTGTCCAGGTTCCGGCAGGGGGAGTGAGGGGGGGGCCGGATTGCGTTTCGCCCCATGCGATGGCGTATGGGAAGACCCCGGGGGGATGCGTCCCCCCGGGGTCCGGGGTTCTGTTTATGGCTTGGGGAAAATACGGGCGACACCGCCGAAACTGCCTACCCACAGGGTGCCGTCCTCTTCGGCGGCCAGAGAAAAGACGTTTTCGGCGAACAGACCATCGGCCATGGTCAACACCTTGAAACCCTCTCCTTCGCGCCGGGCCAGTCCTTTGCTGGTGCCAATCCAGATGGTTCCCTTGTCGTCACGACGCAACATGAAGATGAAGTTCGATGGCAACCCCTCCGCCGTGGTGAAATTGGTCCATTTCTCCCCGTCGAAACGGGCCAGACCCCCTCCCCAGGTGCCGCACCACACCACGCCGTCGTTGTCCACTTCCAGGGAGATGATGTAATTGGGATTGTAGGCGGTGGTCACCTTGGAGAGACCCTGCTCCTCCTTCTGCTTGGCGTGGTGACTGGAGGTCTTGGCCGGGTCGTTCATGTATTGATTGACCTCCTTGACCTGCTCGTAGGGAGCGCCCAGGCCGGATTCGTGGGTCCAGTTGGTCCATTGATCCTCCTTGAAACGGGCCAATCCCCCTTCCGTGGCGATCCAGACCTCGCCATTTTTTCCTTCCGCCAGACCATAGACCCAGTCGTTGGGCAGTCCGCCCTTGGTGTTCTCCACCGTGAAGGTCTCCCATTTGGAGCGATCGTCCAGCGCCCCGCCACGAATCCGGTTGGCCCCGGACCAGGTGGCCACCCAGACATCCCCGTTGCTCATCTCCTGAAGGTCGTAGACAAAGGGGTCCGCCAGTCCGTTCGGGATGTTGTACGTGGTCCACTTGCCGCTCTTGACATCCAGGATCGACCAGCCCCCACCATAGGTGCCCACGGAGATCCGGTTGCCGGACATGCGTCCGACATGAAACACCCCGTTGGCCAGGAGGCTGCCGTTGCGCACGTCAAACAACATGTGTTCGTTGGTCTTGACGTCATACCGCACCACGCCCCCGGAGGTGCCAACCCACAGATACCCCCCGTCCAGCACCATATCCTTGACGTTGCGGTTGCCCACCTGGAAATGGGTGAATTTCGCGCCCGGTGTCACCGGTTGCGCCGGGGGTGTGGGGGCTGGCGGTGGCGCCATGGCCGGATTCTCCGGCAGCAGATTGGCATGACTCGGTGGGGCCACGGCACCGGGCGGCAGACGACCGACGGCCTGGGCGTTCTGCGGATTCAAAAGCGGCGCGGACTGGGGGGCCTCCGTCACCGGGGGGACGCTGGTGGCGCCACGCTTGATCCCCAGCAGGTATCCCCCGGCGGCCAGGCCGGTCGCCCCCAGAATGACCACGGCGGCGATGATGATGTTTTTGGTGTTTTGCGTCACGTTATTCTCCTTGTTTTTGCCCGGTCGGGGGGGTGACTGGCGCGGCCCTGGGACCAATGCGGAACACTTTTCCCCTGGTTCCGGCCCACAACTCCCCGGAAGGGGTGGTGGCCAGCGCGTAGATGTTTTCTCCATGAAGACGCCCGTTTTCGGCGAAGGGTTGCCATTTGCCGTCCACCAGGCGTCCCAGGCCGTTTTCCGTGCCCGCCCAGAGTCCGCCTTTGGCGTCCTTGATCAGGCTGTAGACGATATTGCCCGGAAGGCCATCCTGGACGTTGAAACTGGTCCAGTGACTCTTGCCGTCGAAACGACTGACCCCGCCGCCCCAGGTTCCGGCCCACACCTCGCCGTCGGGCAGGATCTCCAAAGAGAAGACGTAGTTGGGATTGTAGGTGGGAGCTCCCCCGGCCAGAATGCCCAGATCGTGCCGATTGCGGGTGCCGAGGCCCGTGTTGGGGCTGGCGGGCAGGGCGCTGGTGTTTTTGCTGCCCAGACCATCCTTGTGGGTCCACTCCTGCCAGTGGTTGCCGTCGAACCGGGAAACCCCGCCTTCGGTGCCGAACCAGACGCGCGCCTTGTCGTCCACCCTCATGGCGTAGACCCACTCGTTGACCAGTTCCTTGACGTAGGTGGTGAACACTTCGGTTTTGCGGTCCAGGCGATTGGCCCCCGCCCAGGTGCCGATCCACAGGCTGCCGTCCGGGTGGTTGGCGAAGGAGTAGACCCAGTAGTCCGCCAGTCCGTGCATGGGAAAATAGGTCTTCCACTGGCCGTTCTGATACCTGGAAACCCCGCCGGAGTTGGTGCCGAACCATTTGGCGCCATCCAGATCCTGGCCAATGGCAAAGACATATTCGTTGGCCAGACCCTCCTTGCGGGTGAAGGTCTTTTGGGGGGTGAGAGAGGCCAGATCGATCTCATGCACCCCCGCCGAAGTCCCGACCCACAGGGATTTCCGGTTGGAGTCGGTCAACAGGGAACGGACATAGACAGTGTTCCCCACTTCGAAGGAGTCCAGAACGGTGAAATCATCGGCCTGGGGGGGCTTGGCCTGCACGGTTTTTTCACCGCCTTTGCCCGGAGTGGTGGCCGGTTGCTCGGAACAGGCGGCCAGCATCACGGTCAAGGCCGTGGCGAGTATCTTGACTGCGAGTCGTGGTGGGTTCATGTCAGCGTAGGGTCCTCAGATGGGTAATGACGTTCATGACATCTCCTTCGGCCAGAATGCCACGGAAACCGGGGCAAATCCGTCTGCCTTGCAAAATTCTCTCCACCAGTTCTCCATCCGGTACTCCGAGACCATTGGTGGCGACGCCACGCCAGGAAAAATCGGGAGTGCCCGCCATGAGACCACGGCCCTTGGGACCATGGCATGACTGGCAGTGACGGGCGTAGATCTTTTCGCCCGCAAAGGGGTTGCCCGCCAGGGCGGAGCCGGAGGTCAGCGGGAGCGTGACCGTCAGGACCAGGCCGGCGGCTCCCCATGGGGAGCGTCGGATCATTTGGCGCCGGTCCCCGATTTGGTCTTGGCTCCGGCGGCGGGTTTGGGTGGGGGTGGCTCGGTGGCCCGCACCGCCTGCTCCAGGCGTTCCGCCTCTTTGGGATTGAGGGTCTCGCCCAGCAGACCAAAGGCGTATACCCTGGCGAGTTCCTTCATGGCGGGGGTGAAATTTTTGTCCGCGGCCCGCTTCAGCCAGTCCAGGGCGATTTTTTTGTCCACGTTCTGGCCCAGTTTGCCCTGGGCGTAAATGTTGGACAACGAGAACATGGCGGGAGGGTGGTTTCCTTCGGCGGCCCTGGAGAGCCACTTCAGGGCCTCTTCCGGTCCCCGCGCGATCTCCGCGGCGGCCTTGACGGTCTCCGGCGGGGGAGGCGCCGGTTTGGTGGCGTCCTCTTTCGCCGGGGGGGGCGGTGGCGCGCTGGCTTCGACCTCCAGCATGGTGCCCAGACCATAGGCTCCATCCAGCGAGCCGGCCAGGGCCGCCTTGTGATACCAGATCAAGGCTTCGTCGTTCTCCGCGGCCCGGTTGAAGATCAGACCCAGCATCACCATGGCGGGCACGTGTCCGGCCGCCGCCGCGCGCCGCAAAGGCGGCAGGGAGGCGAACCAGTCGTTGCCCTCATAGGCTGTCCGTCCCGCCTTGAAATCCGCTTCCGGGTTGGCGGCGGAGGTGTCGGGCGCGGGCTGGTTCGCCGGAGGGGGCGGCGTCTCTTCCGCCTGGGCGACGCCGGTCACCGCAAAGCTTGCCACGGTCAGGACCGCACCCACTCTTCCAAGGGTGCCCAACAGGGTTCGACAGGACAATGGGCCAGTATTCATTTTCGATGCTCTCCATGCTTTGCGGTGGAAACCAAACAACTCAATCACAAAAAATCGGGGGCGGGGCGGCCAGTTCCAGTTTGCGGTAGAGACTCGACAGGCCGATTTCCAGGGTGCGGGCCGCCGCGCGCCGATCTCCCCCCGCGTCCTCGATGGCTTCCTGAATCACCTGGATCTCGAATTTGCGCATTCTGTCCCGCAGCGTGCCTTTGTCCAAACCCCGTCCGGTCGTGCCTGGCAAGTGAAGATGACCCCCCCATTGCGTCGGGCGATCTTCGATGAATGGTGTGCCCAGGTCGGAACTCTGCAAGCAGCAGGAACAGTCGTCAGCCATCTGGATTCGCACCACCACGTCCACTGCATCCCGGCTCTCTTTTCTCTGGTCAAGCGGCTGCAGCGCCGTTTCACCATCGATGCCGTCCGGTTGGGGCTGGAGGA
>JADGCR010000379.1 GCA_015228895.1 Magnetococcales bacterium | reverse complement strand
AAGCCAAACGGGCGGCGGGAAAGAGGATCAGGGGCACCCCCATTTTTTCCGCCAGGGCGAGCAGAGCGGGTTCGTCCCCCTTGCGGTCGATGGTGGCCAGGGTGGTGATCTCCTCGATGCGGTGGCGCGGGGCCGACGCTTGTCGCAAAGCCGACTCCAGGGTGGCCAGGGAGGTTCCGCGGTCACAGCCGATCCCTGCCACCAAGGACGGAGGACGGTAGATCACCAGGGCGTCGGGCCACTGCCGGGCGATGGTCTCCACCTCCCGGCTCCGGGTGATCCAGAGCAGGGCGCGATGGCGCAGCGGGTCGGCACGGGTGATCGTGGTCAGATCTTCCAGGTTTTCCGGCAGGGAAAAAAACCGGCCGCCGCACTCCTGGACCAGGGCCATGGGTTGACCGTTGACCAGCGCGGCGGCGCAACGGGTGAGGGTCACCGGATCGGCCTCGATGCGCCAGCCCGCCTCCCGTCCCAAGAGGTCCACGGCGAACAGGCCCAGGCCATCCGAGGCGGTGGTGATCACCGGCAGGGCGTCCAGCCACGCGGCGATGGCGCGGGCGTGTTCGTTGGCCCCCCCCTGATGACCGGAAACCACCGGAATGACGAAACGGGCGGTTTCATCCACCACCACCACCGCCGGGTCCTGCTGCTTGGAGCGCAGATGGGGGGCGATCAGTCGCACCACCGCCCCCAGGGCGCAAAAGAAACAGACGGGATCGTGCTCCGTGAGCAGTCGGGCCACATGCTGACGCAACGGTGGGGCCAAAGGGGTCGCTCCCGCCGTGGTGGCCCAGGGTTCCAGGGCGTAAAGAGACGCCCGGGGCCAGGCGCGGGCCAGACGGGCGGCGTGGGCGGCACCTCCTCGGGTGACGGCCACCAGGGCGGGAGTCGGTTTCATGCGCCCTTGCCCAGGGCGAACTCGCCATCGTTGCAGTGAACGATCAACAGGGAGAGATAATGGACCTGACTCCCCTGGAGGGTGGCGACCTCCCGCACCAGTCGCTCCTCGGGCGCGCCGGCCCGTTCCACGAAGACCGTTTTCTCCAGGAGGTTCCGGGATGCCAGCAAGGGGAGCAACTCGTCCAACACCGGGCGTACCTTGAGGAGCACCACGGCCTCGAAGGTGTCCAGCAGATGACCAATGCGCTCCAGACCAATGGTGGCCGGCACCAGCGCCAGGGTCTGCTCCCCGTCGCACAGCCCCTGCTGGTCCATGGCGGCGGCGGCCAGGGGCGAGGAGACGCCGGGGATGATCCTCACCCGGATCTCCGGGTCCAGGGCCAGGATGGTGCGTTGCAGATGGCCGAAGGTGGAAAAGAACGAGGCGTCGCCTTCCACCAGGAAGACCACATCCATCCCCTGGCGCAACACCTCCAGAGCCTGTTCGGCGGCGTGGTGCCAGTGACGCGCCAGCACCACGGGGTCCCGCGTCATGGGGAAATGCAGCACCAGGGAGTGGTCCGGGGGGGTCAATCCCGCCCGCAGGGCAATGGAGATGGCGTATCCCCCCCCTTCCTGACGGCTCTCCGGCCAGGCCCAGCAGCGGGCGGTCCGCAAGACGCTCCAGGCGGCGCGGGTGATGAGGCCAGGGTCTCCCGGTCCCAGGGATGCGGCGATCAGCGCTCCTTTTTCCATCAACTCTCCTCCTCGTCAAAGTGTGTCCGTTGCGCGGTCACGATCCATACCGGGGGATCGGGGACCAGCCGGTGCAGGTCCAGAATCGGGGCGGCGTGGTTGATCTGCGCCTGGATCAGGGACCAGAACCAGCCACGATCGCGCAACAGTTGCAGCGTCAGGGCGAGATTCTCCAGGGTGGCCAGGTTGATGACCAGACGGCCAGTTGGCGACAACCGGTCCTGGCAGGTGGCGAGAATCTCCGGCAGCGCCCCGCCGGAACCACCAATGAAGACTCCATCCGGGTCCGGCCACTCCTCCAGCCCCTCCGGGGCGCATCCCGCGCTCAGGGTGTGGTTGACGATGCCCAGTGTGGCGCGGGTCCGCCGGATGCGCGCCACCCGGTCGGCATCTTTTTCCATGGCCCACACCCAACCCCTGGGAACCAGTCGGGCCGCTTCCAACCCCACGCTGCCGGAACCGGCTCCCAGATCCCAGATCACGCTGTCCGGACGCAAGGCCAGATTGGACAGCGCCAGCACCCGCACCTCCCGTTTGGTGATCAATCCCTTCCCCCCGGGCAGAAAACAGGCGTCGCTCAAACCCAGGACAGGTCGCCGGGAACGGGGGGCGGTCCCGTTCTCGCGCCGCAAAACGACCACATTGGGGTCCGCGAACCGGGACTCGGCCACGCTGGCGGGGGCCATGTCGGCCAGCACCCGCTCCTGGGGGGTCTCCAGACATTCGACCACGCTGATGAGGTAGTCGTTCTCCAGACCCAGTTGCAGCAGCATGCGGGCGACGCGACCAGGGGTGTTGGCCGGACTGGTGAGCAGGGCGATCAGTTCGGTATCGGGCAGCAGTTGGCGCAACGGGTGGAAAGGATGGCTCGCCGGAGCCTCCCCGTGCCACTCGCCGGCGTCCGTGGCGTGCAGGGAGAGAATCCGGGCCCGGGTCCAGGGGAGCATCAGCCGGGCGAAGGCCAGTTGGGGGGTGGATGGGGCGGTCACCACCCGGAGGTTCTCCGCCCCCAGTTTGTTGCGCAGATGT
>JADGCR010000378.1 GCA_015228895.1 Magnetococcales bacterium | reverse complement strand
GGCCACCTCATCGCCAGTGGGGAGGCGGGGGGCAATCTGGCCAAGATGCTCGATCACGCGGCCTTGGCCCAGGAGCAGGAGGTGGAGACCCTCCTCGGCGTGTTGACAGGCATGCTGGAGCCGTTGATGATCCTGTTCATGGGAGGGATGGTGCTGACCATCGTGGTGGCCATTTTGTTGCCGATTTTCAATCTGAACCAGTTGATTCAATAAGGATCGCAAGCGGATGCGCGCACGGGAGGGGGGGTTCACCCTGATAGAAATCATGGTGGTGGTGGTGATACTGGCCGTGTTGGCCACCCTGGTGGCGCCCAAAATCATCGGTCGTCCGGGAGAGGCACGGCTGGTGAAGGCCAAACAGGACCTGCTGGCCATCGAGTCCGCCCTCAATCTGTACAAGCTGGACAACTTCGTCCCGCCCACCACGGATCAGGGGCTGGAGGCCTTGCTGAAAAAGCCGACCCTGGAACCCCTGCCTCCCAATTGGCGCGAGGGGGGGTATCTGGTGCGCCCCCCCAAGGATCCCTGGGGGCGGGCCTATCTCTATTTGCGGCCCGGAGCGCATGGGGAGTTCGATCTGTACACCCTGGGGGCGGACGGGGCCGAAGGGGGGGAAGGGGCCAACGGGGATCTTGGCAACTGGAACCTGGAGTGAGCGGACAGCGGGGCTTCACCCTGCTGGAGATCCTGGTGGTGCTGTTGATCATCGGGATCACCCTGGGCATGGCCCTGGTGCCGGCGGGGTCGCGGGATCGGGAACAACGGGGGAAGGAGGAGCTGGTCCGTCTGAAGGGGTTGCTGGAGCTGGTCGCCCGGGAGGCGGTCATCGATGCGCGGGAGTGGGGGGTGCTGTTCGTTGACCGGGGTTATGAATTTCTTGTCCAGGACGGGCAGAACCGATGGCGGAGACCCGATCGGGAGGAGAACCTGCTCAGGCCGCGCCGTCTCTCCCCCGGCATCGCCATCCGTTTGCGGGTGGAGGGGGAGGAGGTCGCGACAAACGACGGTTCCGATCCCCTGCCCCAATTGGTTTTTTCCGCCGATGGCCGGACGACCCCCTTTCAACTGGAATGGGAGGCGCCGGCCGGGGGTCGCGCCCGTGGAGGGGTGACATGGCGTTTGAGCGGCGCATCGGGGGGGGCGTTGCGTCTGGAGCGGGTGGCCGGGGAATGAGCCCGGCATCCGACCGGAGGGGTTTCACCTTGCTGGAGACCCTGGTGGCCCTGGCGGTTCTGGCGGTGGCCTTGACCGCGGCGTTGCAGACCGCCGCGGGCTACGCCCGCAACGGAGCCTATCTGCGGGATCGGACCCTGGCCCATTGGGTGGCCATGAATCAGGCCACCGAACGGCGTGTGCGCCAGGAGTGGCCCGATCCGGGTCTTTTCCGGGGGCGGGAGCGCATGGGGGAACGGGAGTGGCACTGGACCGTGCTGGTCTCCACCACCCCGGAGCCGTTTGTCCGGCGACTGGAGATCCAGGTGCGGGGCGAACCCGGGGAAAAAACCGCGCCGGTGAGTCAACTGGAAGCCTTTCTGGTCAAGCCATGAGCCGCCTTGCCCCGCCGCCGGTCGTCCCCCGTGGTTTCACTCTGCTCGAATTGATGGCCGCGCTGGCGGTGTTCGCCGTGATCGCCACCATGGCCCATGGGGCGTTGCACACCCTGCTTGAGACCCGTCGGGCGGGAGAGCGGCGCATGGAGGCGTTGGCCGCCTGGCAGTGGCTTTTCACCCAACTGGGTCGGGACATCGAACAGAGCGTGCCCCGTTTTGTGATCGATGGCGGCAACCGGTCCCATCCCGCGTTGCGGGGTGGCAGTGGTGGGGTGTTTTTCCTGGAATTGACCCATACCGGCCATCCCAATCCGGGGGGCGCGGCCCGGAGCGCCTTGCAACGGGTCGCCTGGTCCCGGGAGGAGGGCCGGATTCGGCGACACGCCTGGCCCACGCTGGATCGGGTGGCCGGGGACGACCCCGGCGGCGTGGTGCTGTTGGACGGGGCGGGGTCGGTGGAGATCCGTTTTCTGGGCAGGGATGGACGGTGGCGGGAGGTATGGCCGGAGCCGGGAGCGGGGGACGGGGCGACGATGCTGCCTCGCGCCGTGGAGATCGTGGTGGAAAAGCGTGGCTGGGGCCGGATGCGCCGTCTGTTCGAAGTGGGGGGCGGGGGATGATGCGCCGCGTGGGGGAGTCCGCGCGGGGGTCCGCGTTGATCACGGCGCTGCTGATCGTCGCCGCGGTGGTGGTGGTCGCCGCGGGCATGGCCTCCGGGCAGCATGTGGAACTCCGGCGCACCGCCAATCTCCTGGACCGGGAGCGGGCGGTGCAACTCGCCCTGGGCGGGGAGGGGTGGGCCATTGGCATTCTCTCCCGCGATGGCCGGGCGGGGAGCCATGACCATCTGCAGGAGGAGTGGGCCCTCTCCCCGCCCCCCGTCCCGGTGCGGGGCGGGGTGGCCACCGGGGGCATCGTGGACTTGCAGGGACGCTTCAATCTCAACAATCTGCTTGTGGACGGCAAGCCCGATCCGGTGGAGATGGCCCGTTTCACCCGGTTGCTGCATCTGCTCCATCTGGACCCCGGACTGGCCTGGGCCGTGGTGGACTGGATGGACCCGGACCAGGTGAGCGGCGGGATCGGGGGTGCCGAGGATGCGACCTATCTGGGCCGGAATCCCCCCTAC
>JADGCR010000377.1 GCA_015228895.1 Magnetococcales bacterium | reverse complement strand
GGTTGGCCACGAGAAAGGCTCCGGCGCGGCGGGCCGCTTCCAGAAAAGCCTTTTCGCCACTCTCCCGGTGGGCGCGCAGCCAGCCCAGAATCACCTGGCCGGTGTTGAAAACCGCCGGGGTGGGCGGACGGCGATCCACCGTACCTCCCATGACGGCGCCGGAGGGCAGTTGCACCGCCATCTCCCAATGGGCCATCTCCAGGGCGCGACGCCCCAGGTCGGCATCGTTCAGGTAGCGGGCGCAGTCGAAAAAGGTGGGAATGATGTAGCCGGTGGTCTCCGGATAGGAGGGTTGCCAGCCCCGGGCGTCGAAGTGCTGGCTCCAGGTCAGGGAGTAGCCCCGGGCCACCCCGCGATCGGGGCTCGACTCCTGGGCCCGGATCAGCCAGTCGACCGCCTCCCGCACATGGAAGCGGTTGTCCCGCACCACGATTGCCGTGCCGTCCCGTTCCCGGCGACGTTCCCGACGGGCGGTCCGGGTGAAGAAGGGCAGGTTGCGATACCCCAGGTAGAGGGTTTTGCCCAGGGGGTTCGAAGGCACGCTCATGGTTTGCTGCCCCGGATGGCGATCTTTTCCAGCAGGTAGCGGAAGGGCGGCAGAGAGCCGATCCGGCGCTCCAGAGCGGCGCAGAAGCGGTAGTAGCCCTTCAGGAAGTTCGGGGCGTGGTTGCGCAGCACGGCATCGATATAGAAGGGCTGGAAAAAGTATTTGTGATAACCGAAACCGACGCCGCGTCCACTCAGCCGCTGCAGTCCCGAACGGCTCATCCAGCGGGAGAGTTCGACCCAACTGTTGTAGCGGTCGTAATCCAGACCCCAGTCGTCGAAGGGGGACATGGAGCGGAAGAGCTTGCGAAAGGGCCAGTTGAATACTTTTCGTATGGGTGACATGCGTATGTTTTTGTATATTGTCTTCAAGTTCCAGGTATTGTATACCTGGAGAATGAGATCTCCCTTGGGTCGCACCACCCTGGCCATTTCGCTGACGGCGCGCTCCTGTTCCACCAGATGTTGCAGCACCCGGCAACTGATGACGCTGCCGAAGGCGTCGTTACGGAAGGGCAGGTGTTCGAGTTCGCAACAGACGTGGAAGGCGCCCCGACCCTTGGCGCGGGCGATGCGCAACAGGTTGAGGGAGGCGTCGCAACCCACGGCGAGACTTTCCGGGCCGAGGCCGGCCATGAAGCGTCCGTTGCCGCAACCGGCGTCCAGCACCAGGTCGAGGTTTTCGGTGCGGCAAAGGGCGGTGATGCCGTAGAGTTCCGACTCATGATTGTAAACGCCGAAGGGATCGTCGCCGCCTTCCACCTTGCGGTCGTAAAGATCGGCCTTGGCGGTGGAGTCCCAATAACGGGTGAAACGGCTTTCCAGGTTTTCGGGGGTCATGCCGCGAATCAGGATGGGAATGTCGTCCACCACCGGGTAGCGGGTGTCGCACGTCGGGCAATCGAGGCTTTGCGGGGAGATGGAGAGCGCGCCGCGGCAGGAGGGGCAGCAGAGCAGGTCGTGAAAGGAGGTCACGGGAGTTCCTTGGCTGGAGGTGACTGAAAATGACGCAGGTCGGAAAATCCCCTTCTGGCCCGCCGTCTCTTTTTTTGTAAATGGCGTCTTACCGGAAAGCAAGCGGGATGCTAAACTGTACCGCGCCGCAAAGACCCGCATCGAAAGAGCCTGCATGAAGATATTGACCTTTTCCACCCTGTTTCCCAATCGGGAACAGCCCGCGCACGGGCTTTTCGTGGAAGAGCGGTTGCGTCATCTGCTGGCCGGTGGCCGGGTGGAGAGTCGGGTGGTGGCGCCGGTACCCTGGTTTCCCCTGGCTTCGGAACGGTTCGGTCGGTATGGCGCCTTCTGCCGGGTGCCCCGTTTCGAAGAGCGCCACGGTCTGCGCATCAGCCACCCCCGTTACCTGGTGATTCCCCGGATAGGCATGCACCTGACCCCCTGGACCCTGGCGGCGGCCTCCTGGGGAAGTGTGAGGCAGGTACGTCGCGAAGGCCACGATTTTCAACTGATCGATGCCCACTATTTCTACCCGGACGGCGTTGCGGCGGCGCTTCTGGGCCAGAGGTTGGGCGTTCCGGTGGTCATCACCGCCCGGGGCACCGATGTCAACCTGATTCCTCGCGATCCGCTGCCACGCCGCCGTATCCTCTGGGCGGGCCGGCAGGCGGCGGCGGTCATCACGGTCTGCCAGGCCCTGCGGGAGGCGCTGATCGATCTGGGCATGGCTGCGGACAAGATCACGGTTCTGCGCAACGGGGTCGATCCGGACCACTTCCGCCCGATGGATCGGGTGATGTTGCGTCGCGAGCTGGGGTTGCACGGCACGGTGCTGCTTTCCGCCGGTCATCTGGTGGCGCGCAAGGGTCACGATCTGGTGATCGGGGCGCTGCCGTTTCTGCCGGAAGTTCATCTGGTCATCGTGGGGGAGGGGCCCGAAAGGGGAGCTTTGGAACAACTGGCCCTTCGCCTGGGTGTTGCGGATCGGGTGCGCTTCGCCGGCCTGCAACCGAGGGAACGCATGCCGCTCTGGTTCAACGGCGCGGATGCCCTGGTTCTGGCTTCCGATCGGGAAGGCTGGGCCAACGTGCTGCTGGAAGCCATGGCTTGCGGCACCCCGGTGCTGGCCACCCCCGTCTGGGGCACGCCGGAGGTGGTCAACAGCCCCGATGCGGGCT
>JADGCR010000376.1 GCA_015228895.1 Magnetococcales bacterium | reverse complement strand
TTGGAATGACGTCCCCTTTTTCGGCTCCGCGCCCCGGGAGGGACGGGGGGACTGGTTGCGACCCTCCTGGTCCGGAACGGGACTGGGCAAGGGAGGCGGCTCGATCTCCTTGAAATCCGCGGGAACCTGGAACAGGGCCTCATCCTGATTGCCCTCGACGATGTTGGCGACCTCCATGGACGCCTGCCGTCCCTCGCCCATGCGCACGGGGATGCGCAGATTCACATCGACCCATTGCACAAAGGTATTGCGCTGCTCCTGGTAACTGTGGATGAATTCCCACTTCTCCGTGTCGCGACCATTGACCTTCTCCACCCCCAGCAGTTTCCGCTCCATGAGAGGCCCGTTTTCCGGCTGCTGTTTGATCACGATCCGCCGTTTGGTGTCGATCCACAGCGTCACCAGAAAAGAGGCATCCTTGGAACTGGCCTTGATGGTCCACTTCTCGGTGGGAATGCCATGCACCGTCTCGTTGCCCTCCTGCGCGCAGGTGAGCTGCCGATCGGTCTTGCACGGCCCCAGGGGATCCCCCGGCATCCGTTCCACATCCGGCTTGGGCGGCATCAACGCTTCGCTCATCCCCTCGTGAAACGCCTTTCTGTCCGGAATCAGGGTGTAGGACTTGCGATCCCCCATGTTGATGATGAGAACCTTTTTCGTGCCTTGATAAACCCCTTCCGAACGGAAACGGTCCAGCCCCACATGAAGTTTCCCCTTGGCCTGATCCTTGGGATTCTCCGGATTGATCATCACGACATCCGCGGAAAAGGGCGCGCCATACCAGGAAGCGGCCCGCGCCGGGTTGGGGGAGATGCAGACGGCAACCAGCAAAACCACGCTCAGGAAAAATCGCATCATGGACTTTCACGCGCCTCTCATGGAAAATTGGAACGATCGACATCAACGAAATCGAATATATCGTGGCGTTGAAGCAAAAATCAAGCTATACACAATCCCCAAACCGCGATACGCGCATCCATTCACTATCCGCCGACATTCAAAGGAGTCTGCTCGTGGCCATTCAACGTACCCTCTCCATGATCAAACCCGATGCCGTGGCCAAAAACGTCATCGGACAAATCCAGGCCCGCTTCGAAGCCGCGGGTTTGCGCATCGTCGCCGCCAAGATGGTGCGCCTGAGTCCCGCCCAGGCGGGGGCCTTCTACGGCGTCCACCAGGGCAAACCCTTCTACAACGACCTGGTGGCCTACATGAGTTCCGGCCCGATCATCGCCCAGGTCCTGGAAGGGGAAAACGCCATCGCCAAGAATCGCGAAGTGATGGGGGCCACCAATCCGGCCAACGCCGCCCCCGGCACCATTCGCGCCGACTTCGCCGACAGCATCGAGGCCAACGCGGTCCACGGCTCGGACGCCCCGGAAACCGCCGCGCAGGAGATCGCCTTTTTCTTCAACCAGCTGGAAATCTGTCCCCGCTGACCGCCATGTCCCTCAGCCTCACCGGCATCACCCGCGGGGAGTTGACCGACCTCATGGTCCAATGGGGTGAGAAGCCGTTCCGCGCCCAGCAGGTCTGGTCCTGGGTCCACGTCAGGCTGGCGGAGGACGTGGCCTCCATGACCGACCTCTCCAAGTCGTTTCGCGCCCGCCTGGCCGCCGAATGCGCCCCCCTGCGACCGGAGGTGCTCGACCATCGACACTCCGGGGACGGCACCCGGAAATGGCTGCTGGGGTGTGACGACGGCGTGGCGGTGGAGACGGTGTTCATCCCGGAAACCACCCGGGGGACGGTCTGCGTCTCCTCCCAGGCGGGTTGCAGTCTTGCGTGTCCCTTCTGCCGCACCGGCACCATGGCGTTGCAACGCAATCTCAACGCCTCCGAGATCGTGCAGCAGGTCACCTTCGCCCGTGGCACCCTGGCGGCCCAGGGGATCCGGGTGACCAACGTGGTGTTGATGGGCATGGGGGAACCCCTGTACAACCTGGAGGCCGTCACCCAGGCCGTGCGCATCCTCATGGACGGCAACGGCCTGGCCATCGGCAACCGCAAGATCACCCTCTCCACGGCGGGGGTGGTCCCCCGCATGGAGGAGGCCGGACGGAACCTGCCCATCAACCTCGCCATCTCCCTGCACAGCGTCCGGGACGCGGTGCGGGACCGGTTGGTTCCCATCAACCAAAAGTACAATCTGGCCGCCCTGCGTCAGGCGGCCCTCTCCTGGCCACTGCGGGGCCGGGGCCGCATCACATGGGAATACGTTCTGCTCCAGGGGATCAACGACTCCCCGCAGGACGCCAGGGAGCTGGTGGCCTGGCTCAAGGGCATCCCCTCCAAGGTGAACCTGCTGGCCTTCAATCCCTGGCCTGACGCTCCTTTCGTCCCCTCCCCCATTCCGACCATTCTCCAGTTCCAGGAAATCGTGGCCGCCGCGGGTCTGGTGACCATCATCCGGGACAGCCGGGGGGCCGACGTGGGGGCGGCCTGCGGACAATTGACCGGAATGAACCTGGTACAAAAAGCGGCGCAAGCGAAATAACGCCTTTACTCGGAAGCGATCCTGAGAGAAAATGACAGGTTTAGCCAGCCGGATGGATTGAGGCGCGTGGCATCAAGGTCAACGAGGAGTGCGGGCAATGGCGTGGAACGACAATGGCGGGGGACAGGGACCCTGGGGACATGGAGGAGGAACGCCACCTCAACCCCCTGATATCGATCAGATCAT
>JADGCR010000375.1 GCA_015228895.1 Magnetococcales bacterium | reverse complement strand
TTCCCAATCACCACCCGGACCCCACGGACCCGAAGAACCTGACCGCCACGGCCCACTTTTGCAGACAGCCCGTCTGCCTGTTTTTTAAGCAGCATGACCAATAAATAAGCAGTCCTCCTTGATTTTGCCCACAAACAGGGCAGACCAGATTTTTCCCCGCCTGCCTCTTGCGCGCCACGAAAAAATGCTTATATCCTTTGTCACCAATTTCATCAATCAAATGCACGGTGTCGCATCGGGCGTCTTTGCGGGGTGTGGATCGCATACATGACAGAAACAATGATTCATCTAGCGGGCGTCACCCGGACGTTCGGTCACGCCAGGGCCTTGGACAACATCGATTTGCAGGTGCAACGTGGTGAAGTCATGGGATTTCTGGGGCCAAACGGGGCGGGAAAGACCACCACCATGCGCATTCTGGCCGGTCTGCTGGCCCCCTCGGCGGGAGAGGTGGCGGTGGCCGGGGTGGACGTACTGGAAAATCCCGTCGAGGCGCGGGCCAGGATCGGTTTCCTGCCGGAAAATCCCCCCATCTACGGCGAAATGACCGTGGAGGAGTACCTCACCTATCTGGCCACCCTGCGTCGGGTGCCCGGTCCCCAACTGACCGCCGCGGTCAGACGCGCCATGGAGCGATGCGGCCTGGTGACGGTGGCCAGCCGGTTGCTGCGCAACCTCTCCAAGGGATACAAACAGCGCGCGGGCATTGCCCAGGCCATTGTCCACAGCCCGGACGTGGTGATCCTGGACGAACCCACCGTGGGACTGGACCCCATTCAGATCCGGGAGATCCGGGAGTTGATCCGGGAGTTGGGCGGGGAACATTCGGTGCTGCTTTCCCCCCACATCCTGCCGGAAGTGCGCATGACCTGCCAGCGGGTGGCGGTGATCCACCAGGGACGCATCGTGGCCAACGACGCCCTGGACGCCCTGGAAAACCGGGCCATGGGCAAATGCGCCCATCTCCTCAAATGGAACAACCCACCCTCCAGGGAGACCCTGGGCAACATTCCCGGCGTTGCCCACGTGCTCCCCAAGGAAGAGGGTTGGCTGATCACCGCCGCTCCCGACAGCGACCCCCTGCCGGAACTGGTGCGCCTCTCCGCGTCCGAGGGATGGAACCTGCGGGAACTGACCCAGGCCGGCGGCACCCTGGAAGACATCTTCCTGCAACTGACCACCCGGGAAGAGCGCTCCATCGACACCAAGGAGGCCCCCCAATGAGAGCCATCATCACCATCGCCGTGCGCGAGGTGCGCGGCATGTTCCACTCCCCGTTGGCCTGGACCCTGCTGGCCGTGCTGTTCGCCATTTGCGCCTACATGTTCAACGCGGGTCTGCTCAACTATCAAATCCAGATGATGGAGTATCAGGCTTACGGCATGCGGGGCGCCTTGCCGTTGACCGAGCGGACCATCGCCCCCATGCTGGGGAACGCGGCGGTTTTGTTGCTGTTGCTCACGCCCCTGCTCTCCATGCGTCTGATCGCCGAGGAGAAACGCCAGGGCACCTGGCCCGCCCTGGCCTGCTCCCCCTTGTCGCCGATGATGATCATCCTGGGCAAATATCTGGGCCTGCTGATCTTTCTGGCCATCACCGTGGCCCTGCTCGCCCTGATTCCCCTGACCCTGCTGCCCTACGGCAACCCGGACACCGGACAGTTTCTCACCGGGGTGCTGGGTCTGTTTCTCACCGCGGCGGCCTTTGGCGCGGTGGGGTTGGCCGCTTCCAGCGCCACGGACAATCCCAACGTGGCGGCCGTGACCTCTTTCGGCGTGTTGCTCATGCTCTGGATCGCCTCCTGGATGGGCAACGCCAGCGGTGGGGTTCTGGACAAGGTGTTGGCCTATTTCTCCCTGATGAACCACTACCAGAATTTCCTCATGGGTCTGATCAGCAGCGCTGATTTGCTCTATTTCATCCTGCTCTCCTCTGTGGGACTCCTGTTCGCCCGGCAACGACTCATGGCGGAACGGATTCAAGGTTAAGCGACAAGGAAGGGACGACTGACAATGAAGATGGACCGTTCCACCCGGTTGAATATCCGGTCACAAAATTTCGTCACCGGCCTGATCCTGATGATCCTCATCGGGCTGGCCGCCTACGCCAGTCAACGCTATCAGGTGCGCTGGGACTGGACCGAGGGCAGCCGTCACACCCTGGCCGAACAGTCCGTCAAGGCCATCAAGGGCTTTCCGGACGGGGTGACCTGCACCGTCTACATCCAGGAAAAGGGGGACAAGCGGCAGCAGTTGCAGGACCTGATGGAAAAATACCAGGTCATCAATCCCAACATGACCATCCGCTATGTGGACCCCGATCTGGATCCGGCGGCGGCCCGTCAGGCGGAGGTGGCCCTGTATGGCACGGTGATCCTGCGCGCGGGCGACAAGACCGAGAAAATCACCGAAGCCAGCGAGGAGGCGGTCACCAACGCCCTGATCCGTCTGGCCAAGGGAAGCGCCAAGACGGTCCGTTTTGTCAGCGGTCACGGGGAACACGCCACCAGCGACACCCGGGAGGCGGGGGGCAAGGACCGTTTCGCCTACACCCAGGCCACCGCCCTGCTCAAGGGTGAGGGGTATCAGATCGAGGAGATCAACCTGGCCGAGACCGAGAAGATCCCGGATGACACGGCGGTGGTGATTGTCGGTGGGCCGCGCAAGCCCTTTTTGCCCATCGAGAC
>JADGCR010000374.1 GCA_015228895.1 Magnetococcales bacterium | reverse complement strand
TCCGCCAGCACCTGAGCCGCGTGGCCCTTGGTCTTGACGTTGGGATAGATCCGCCTTCACCGCCACCCATCTTCACCGGCAGACGCGCAACCGCCGGGTGTCCATCAAGAATCTGCTGATGAATGGCAAGGTGGTGGCGGGCGTCGGCAACATCTATGTGGCGGAGTCCCTGTTCCTGGCCGGTCTGCACCCTGGACTGCCCGCGGGGGGGCTCTCCCGCTCCCAGTGCGCCACTCTGGTGGAGGCCATCCGGCAGGTGTTGCGCGCCGCCATCGACCAGGGAGGCACCACCTTGCAGGATTTTCGTCAAAGCGATGGCCGCCCCGGCGATTTCGCCCGGCAGCTGCGGGTCTACGGGCGGGAGGGGCAACCCTGTCCGGTTTGTGGCGACCTGATCGCCGGTTGCAGGATGGGTCAGCGTTCCGCCTTTTTTTGTCCCCGCTGTCAACCCCCCCCTCACAAGGGTTGACTGCTCCACCGGGAATCCAGCTCCACGAAACCGGACTCGTTGGTGATGATGAACTGCCCGGGCCGGGGCAGCACCTCCAGGGAGGCGAGGTTGGACACCTTGCCCAACAGTTGGGACTCCAGCGCCCCGGAAACCGACAACCGCAAATCGTAACGGCCCGGCAGAAAAGGCAGTTTCTCGATCACCGTCTCCACCACATGGCGACCCGGCTCCAGGGTGGGCCGCAGGGCGCTGTCGCGGGGCTGGTGGATGTAGGCCAGAATGAGCGCGCGGCCAACCGGTTCCAGCATGAAACAGAACATGGGATGCCGCAGTTGCCGCTGTACTTCGAGGATCATGCGCACCGCCACGAATCCACCCGAGGGAATCTGCCGGACCACCTCCCCCTCCCGATCCCGCAGGGTCACCTCCCGCACCAGAAACGACTGTTCCGTGCCGGGGTGGTGAATCATCCCGGTCCCGCTTGCCAGGTTGTCCCCCACATAGCGCGTAATGATCTCCGCCGTGGGACCACAGGCCTCGAACCGACCCTTTTTCAAATACAGCACATGGGTGCACAGACGATCCACCTGGCCCAGGTTGTGGGAGACGAACACCACCGCCACCCCGGAGTTGGCCAGTTTGTACATGCGCTCCAGGGCCTTGTTGCGAAACACCATGTCCCCCACGGAGAGCACCTCGTCCACCAGCAGGATGTCCGGACGCATGTGAATGGCCACGGAAAATCCCAGCCGGGCGCGCATCCCCGAACTGTAGCTTTGCACCGGGGCGTCGATGAAATCGCCGATATCGGCGAACTCGATGATGGCGTCCATGTTGTGGGCCAGCTCCTTGCGGGAGATGCCCAGCACGGCGGCGTTGATGTGAATGTTCTCCCGTCCGCTCAGGACATTGCTGAAACCCGCGCCCAACTGAATCAGCGCCCCCACCCGGCCCCGGATGGTGATCCGGCCCTCATCGGGCATCAGCAGGCCGTTGATCAGGCGGAGCATGGTGGTCTTTCCGGAACCGTTGGGTCCGATGATGCCCAGCAGTTCCCCGCGTCGCACCTGGAAGGAGACATCGTTGACGGCCCAGAACTCATCCCTGCGCAACCGGGAGGTGCGGCTGCGGCCCGCCAGTTCCCGGCTCACGTCCAGCACCCCGTACCACAGGGACCGTTTGAGGCTGCGACAGAACTTCTTGGCGACCCCTTCCACCCGGATCAGGAGATCTTGCCCCATGGCGTTACGCCCCCATCCTTTCCAGCACCACGGGAATCGCGATCCGATAGAAGATCAGGGCCACCACCAGGGCCGCCACCCCGCCGCCGCTGGCCAGCCAGAAGGCGGACGGATCGGTCATCGCCCCTTTGGACAGCAGATCCCTGGCGCCCTGCAACACCGGAACCACGGGATTGAGGCTCACCATCAGGGACCAGGGCCACCCCTGGGGCGGCGGGTAGACGACGGGGGTCAAAAAGAAAAGCAGGCGCAACAACATGGCGCTCCCTTCTCCCACATCCTTGTACAGTCCCCCCAGCGGGACCAGAAACAGGCCCAGGGCCGTACCCATGGCCACCAGGGAGAGAATGGCCAGGGGCGCCAGCAGCAGGGAGGGGGAGAACGGAACGCCGAACCAGAGCAGACAACCCACGGCCAGCACCAGTTGCAATCCCATGAAGAACAGCACCTGGGCCACTCCCGCCAGCATGGGAGCCTCCCTGGGCATGTTGATCTTGATCATGATGGCGACGCACCCGTCAAAAGCTTTCAGGGGGGCCAGCACGCTCTCGGTGAAGATCTGCCACAACAGGGTGCCCAGCATGACGTACATCGGATAGGGGATGTCCGTGGCCTCCAGGTTCAGGATCTTTCTGGAGTTCAGAAACACGAAAATGAAGGTTGTGATCAGGGGTGGCACCAGAATCCAGAGCAGACCCAGCAGGGACTGGCGATAACGCTGGCTGATCTCGCGCAGAAACAGCCGCCACGCCAACTCCCTGGCCCGCCACAGGTCCTGCGCCATGGCGTGGAGGAACAGGCCCGGATGGCGCACCCGGGAGTGGGCCGAAAAGGTTCTTTCCACCAGTCCGGCGGGGTCTGGATTCATGGGTTACACCTCGACCAGGCGGCGATCGTATTTCTCCAGCTCTTCCCGGTTGTGGGTCCGGTTCTCCGCGTGATGCCGATATTTGTAAAAGGGAAATTCCAGCCGACCGATCCGATACCGCGCCTC
>JADGCR010000373.1 GCA_015228895.1 Magnetococcales bacterium | reverse complement strand
CCACGTTGCGCGGGGCGTCGATGCCGATGCGGACCTGATTGCCCTTGATCCCCAGAAGCGTGATTTTGATCTCATCGCCGATGTTCAGACTCTCGCCAATTCTGCGCGTCAAAATCAACATCTCTTTGTCCCCTCCTTGGTGACGGCAACCTAAACAGCCGCTAAAATTGCTTGGATAGAAAATGGTAACTTGGTCCCGTCTGCCGGAATCCCCGTCGGTCATAGGATGCGACCTGACCCTGGGCCCCCTCTTTCAAAACACGCAACATGGCTTCGGTGGCCACCAGCACCCCACGAAAGGTCGCCTGGTTCTCCCGGTTGGAGCGCTCCGCCTCTTCGATACGGGTCCGCAGGCGCTGACGGTACTCCAGCAGACCGGTCCCCCCTCCCAACGCCCGATCCAGTTCCTGAAGGTTGAGGGCCGCCTCTCCCACGCCCAGCGACTTGCCGATCTGCAGACAGATGGCCTGACGCGCCCCATCCAGTTGCCGGATATCGTTCAAAACGATCTCAACCTGACGGGAGGCCTCCTCCAATTCCACAGGATCGCGTTTTTTGAGGGCCTGTCTCTCCTGTTCCAGCAGGGTCGTCAACCGCTCGAAATTGCCGATCAAAGGCTCCAGCAAGACTTTGAGTCGCTGCGTTTCCGCATTTGCATCCATTGGGGTCGATGACATTGGGGAATCCGGCTCCGTCAAAACGATTTTTTGCGTTCCATCAGGACCTGACGCAGAATCTTGTCCGCCACGTCCAGACTGGAAACATGATATCTGCCACCGGCCAGGGCTTCACGGATGGGTTCCACCAGTTCCATGCGCACCTCCGGGGCCGTGTTGATGATTTCATCCGCCATGCCGAGGGTCCTGGCTCCTGGAGAAAAACTGGCGTCGTCCGCCCGCCCCGAGGAGGAACTGGCAGAGGCGCCACCCGATTTTCCACCCACCCGCTTGCGGGAGATGCGTCCCAGTTGACCCACATTGACGCTTTTGATTCTGGTAACCATGTACATGTTTCCTTCAATCCGTGTCTCACGGCTCCTTGAAGATTTCCGGACCAGCCGGTTTGACCCGTGGAGGACTCTTTGCCAGTGATTCGGGACTGCCATACCCGGCACCCATTTCCTTACCTATCGGCGATTGCGCCAAAGCGTTTAAGGAATTCTCGCCCTCCTGCAAACGATCGAGCGCATTTTTCGGGTCCAGACCTTGCGAAAGGTGTCTGGAGACCGTCTGTTTGAAGATCGCCTCTTTCAGACCGAGTCCGCTGCGCCCGCGACTGAAATTCCTGGCGTACTCTCCATCCAGCATCTCCTCGAAGATCTTCTCCCCCTGCCCCTTGGCGAACAGACCCCCGTTGGGGTCCTGGGGAATGGTGTGACGCATGGATTTGAACAACTGCTGGATGAACATGGACTCGAAATCCGCCGTGGCGTCGTTCAGACGCTTCTGGTCCGCGGGGGAGATGGCCGGGGGAAGGTCCGCTCTCTTGAGTGGCGGAGCCGGGGGGATGACGGGTATGCTGCTCATTGGATCTCCAACTCCGCCTGCAGGGCGCCGGCGGATTTGATGGTTTGTAAAATGGCGATCAGATCGCGGGGGGTCACGCCCACCCCGTTGAGTCCCTTCACCAGATCGCCCAGGGTGACCCCTTCCGGCATTTCGATGACCTTGGCGTCCTGCTCCTTGACATCCAGGGCGGTATCCGGCGTCACCACCGTCTCGCCCTGACTCCTGGCGTTGGGCTGGCTCACCTTGGGATCGGACTTGATCTTGATGCTCAGATTGCCATGGGCCAGGGCCACCGTGGAGACGCGCACGTTGTCCCCCATGACGATGGTTCCGGTGCGCTCGTTGACCACGATGCGGGCGCGCTGGTCCGGGTCCACCTCGACACTTTCCAGACGGGTCATGAACGGCACCACCTTCCCCTGATAGTCCGGCGGGATGGTCAGGCCGATGGTGCCGGAATCCCTGGCCACCGCCACGGGCTTGCCGAACACCTCGTTGACGGATTGCACGATGCGGCTGGCGGTGGTGAAATCGGGATTGCGCAGGGAGAGTTGGATCTGCTGTTCCTTGTTGAGTTCATAATCGATCTCCTTCTCCACCGTGGCCCCACCGGCGATGCGTCCCACGGTGGGGTGGTTCTTGGTCGCCGAGGCTCCGGCTCCCCCCGCGGCGAATCCGCCCACCACCAGGGGACCCTGGGCCACGGCGTAAATGCGGCCATCCGCCCCTTTCAGAGGCGTGAGGATCAACGTGCCGCCCTGGAGGCTCTTGGCGTCCCCAAGGGAGGAGAGGGTCACGTCCAGACGGCTTCCCTGTCTGGCAAACGGGGGCAGGGTGGAGGTGACCATCACCGAGGCCACGTTCTTGACCTTCACCCCCTGCTCCGCCGAGATTCCCATGCGCTCCAGCATCATTTTGAGGGACTGGTTGGTGAACGCGGCGCTGGAATCCCCGGTGCCGTTCAGACCCACCACCAGGCCGAAGCCGGTCAAGGGGTTGTCCCGCACCCCTTCGATATCCACCACATCCTTGAGACGGGCCGCCTCGGCCTGATGGGCGTCAAACAGGGTCGGCGTGGCGCAGAGCCAAGCCAGCATCAGTGTTTGACAGCAGCGGGAAATGTTCATGAAGGTCACAACACGTTGATGGTGGAAAAGAAGCGACCGATCCAACTGGGACGCTG
>JADGCR010000372.1 GCA_015228895.1 Magnetococcales bacterium | reverse complement strand
GGGGAGGATCTTGGCATGTGCATCAGTGGTTGGGGGAAATGGTTCATGAAATTGATTCAGGCACGATGACTTGTACCCTACAAGGGGAAAGCGCGTCAAACCGTAATGAGACCCTTCCACCTGGAATCGGGGAAATTTTTTATCGGACCGGGTTCGCATCTTCAGTCTGGCGTGTTTATTGCTTGTTTCTGATTCGCAAGGATTGGGTGGTTTATTATCGGGAAGCGGAATTGGAAAACGATGAATAGACGAGGTTTTTTAAAAATCTTGACGGCAGGCACCGTGGGCGCGCTGGGTTCGGCGGGGGTCATGGCCGACGCCTGCGCGGACGCCCTCACCACCTCCTCGACCCGGAAATCGACCCAGTCCAGGGAGTTGCGGGACGACGACATGAACATGTACCTGCACAAGGTGCGTTATTTCAACGAAGATCATCCTGACGACGTGTTCCTGAAGGAAGAGCAGTTGCAACTGTTGCAATCCGCGGTGAAGCGGTTCAACCGGATCCAGAAACTGGTGGGTTTCGGCAATTTCTATCTGCTGGATTTCGATCAGGCGGTCTACATCGCCCGCACCCAGACCGAGGTGGGGAGCTTCTCCATCGAGGAGGTCAATTTCCTGGAACAGCTTTTTTACGCCAGCGCTTCCGAATACGGCTTCTATGGGGAAAAACCCCTGAGAAACCTGACGGACCGCATTCCCATGCAGGAGGTGATCAAGCTGCCGGGCACGGGCAACTACCTGTTCCGGGGCCAGCCGGAGGCCATGTATCAGCACATCCGCAAGGAACTGGGGGATCAGGTGGTGTTGACCTCCGGGGTGCGCAGTGTGATCAAGCAGTTTTTGCTCTTTTTGAGCAAAGTCGCGGAAAGCAATGGCAATCTCTCCCGCGCCTCCCGTTCCCTGGCCCCCCCCGGTTATTCGTTTCATGGCGTCAGCGATTTCGATGTGGGTCAGGTCGGATTCGGGGCGTACAATTTCACCGAACGGTTCATCTCCACGCCGGTCTTCAAGCGACTCAAGGACCTGGGCTATCTCCGTCTGCGCTACCCCCGTGACAATCTGTTGGGGGTCCGTTTCGAGCCGTGGCACATCAAGGTGAATGTCCAGGCGGACGCTTTGGGGCGCATCTGAATTCGATGTGACCATCCCTTCGTCCCACCGGGTGGCCTGGATTGGCGTTGGTGGCAATCTGGGGAACGCCCTGCGCGTGTGTGGTCGGGCCGTGGAGCGGTTGGGCGATCATGCCGGCGTGCGCCTGGTGGCCCGCTCCCGTTTTTATCGGACCGAGCCGGTGGGTCCGGTCCGGCACCAGCCCTGGTATGTCAACGGGGTGGTGGGGGTGGAGACCTGGTATGGACCCCATGCCCTGCTGCGGATCCTGGCCCGCATCGAGACCTCCTTCGGTCGTGAACGGGGCGGGGAGCTCCGTTGGGGGCCACGACCCCTGGACCTGGATTTGCTGCTCCATGGCAACCGGGTGTTGCGTTCCACGGATTTGATCCTGCCCCATCCCCGTTTGCACCTGCGACGCTTCGTTTTGCAACCCCTGTGGGAGGTGGCGCCGGCCCTGGTGCATCCGGTGTTCGGTAAAACCGTTGACACGATGCTTCGGGAAGTTGATGATACTGGCCAGGCCATCCCATGGTCGGACGGGCGCTGACCCCATGCGCGGGGCAGAGACCCAATCGGCCAGGGTTGCGAACCTTGGAAATGGTGACCTCTTTTCAACCTCAAAGGATGCGGGACGCCTGGATCAGCCCCAGTCGGGGGACCGGGACGGACTTGATGAATCGAATGTTTCCACTTGTGTCAAGAGTATGTCGTCTCGCTGTGCTCCCATGGGTGCTTCCGGTTTCTGTCCATCGGCGGTCCGCCTTTCTGTGCGCTGAGTTCGTCCCATGTCTCCGCGGGTGACCGTCCCGGATTTGGGACGCATGAAGCGGGAAGGGCGGCGCATTGTCTCCGTGACCGCCTACGACTGCACCTTCGCCCGCCTGTTCGATCAGGCCGGGGTGGAGATTCTGCTGGTGGGGGACTCCCTGGGCATGGTGATTCAGGGACACGAGACCACCCTCCCGGTGACCCTGGACCAGATGATCTATCACACCGCGGCCGTGGTGCGGGGGGCCGCGCGCGCGCTGGTGACCTGCGACATGCCGTTTGGCGTCTGTCATGGTCCCGGTCCGGTGGTGATGGACGCCGCCGCCCGGATTCTCAAGGAGAGCGGCTGCCAGGCGGTCAAGCTGGAGGGGGGGCGGCGCATGACGGAGACCATCCGGTTTTTGACGGAGCACCAGGTTCCGGTGATGGCCCATGTGGGTTTGACGCCCCAGTCGGTGCACGCCTTCGGGGGCTTCAAGGTCCAGGGACGGGGAGAACTGGAAGGGGAGCGGGTGATGGAGGATGCCCTGGCGGTGGAGCGGGCCGGGGCCTTCGCGGTGATCCTGGAGGGGATTCCCTCGACCTTGGCCCAGGCCATCACCCAGCGGTTGACGATTCCCACCATCGGCATCGGAGCGGGTCCTGGTTGCGATGGGCAGGTGCTGGTCAGCTACGATCTGTTGGGCCTGTTCGACGGGGTGCAGCCCCGCTTCGTGAAGCGTTATCTGGAGGGGGGGACAGGGGTGCGGGAGTCGGTGGCCCGTTTCGCCCGGGAGGTGCGGGAGGGTGGGTTTCCCGGACCGGAGCATGGTTT
>JADGCR010000371.1 GCA_015228895.1 Magnetococcales bacterium | reverse complement strand
CTGCTCATACAGGATGAACCCACGATCCAAAGCGACCGGACCACCCTGGAATACCTGCGGTTGCGCATCGGCCCGCCGCCAGGTCATGCCCAGTTGCTGAATGATCTCATCCAAAGAGACCGAATGGGGCTGATTGATCACCAGTCCCAACGCCCCATCGCTGCTGTGAGAACAGACAAACAATACCGCACGCTCGAAATTGGGATCCTTCAAGCTTGGCATGGCAATCAAGAACATCCCGGCCAGACTTCCTTCCTGCCTCATCTTATCCCCCTGCGGTGTCTGTCACAAACCGGTCAGCATGGCGCGCAACCGGTCATGAATCCCGTCAAACCCCCCATTGCTCATCACCAGCACCCGGTCTCCCGGTCGCAATTCCTCCTTGAGACAGGCCACGGATTCCGCCGCGCCATCCACCACCACCGCGCGAGAACGTCCATCCCGATTGAGTTGCATTGCCACGGCCTCAACGTCCAGAAGATCGTTGTCCGTCAATCCCCGTTTTCCCGGCCTGGCCAGAATCACCCGGTCCGCCGCCTCCAGGGCCGGGGCAAGACGCTCCTGATGGATCTTCCGGCGCATGGTGTTGGAACGCGGCTCAAGCACCACCCATACCCGCGCACCCCCGGACGCTGCCCGGAATCCCTCCAAAGTGGTGGCAATGGCAGTGGGATGATGGGCGAAATCATCATAAACCGCGATGCCGTTCATCTCCATTTTCAACTGCATGCGACGGGCCACACCAGAAAATCCCGCCAGACCATCCCGCACCCGATCCGGGTCCATGCCATGACTCAATGCCGCCGCTGCCGTGGCCAGACCATTCATCACATTATGACGCCCGGTCAACCCCCAGGCCACGGAAAAAAGAGCTTTTCCATCGGTCAGCAGACTCCATTCCCCGCCATCCTCCTGCTCCAGACGGGCAGAAAAGGGGAATGCGGGGTTCATGCCGTAACGGATGATGCGCGAATGGGCGTGTTGCAACAAATCCTCGATCTCCGGGTCATCCCCGTTGGCCAGCACCAGCCCGGATCCCGGAACCGTGCGCAACAACAAACGAAACTGAATCCGTATGGCCTCCAGATCCGGGTAGATGTCCGCATGATCATATTCCAGATTGTGCAGGATCAATGTCTGTGGACGATAATGTAAAAACTTCGGTCGTTTGTCGAAGAACGCCGTATCATATTCGTCCCCTTCCACCACCATCCAGGGGCCGTGAGGGGCGCGGGCACCCACGCCAAAATCCAAAGGAATCCCGCCAATCAGAAAGCCGGGACGCCAACCCGCCTCTTCCCAGACCCGCGCCAGCAGACTGGTGGTCGTGGTCTTGCCATGAGTCCCGGTTGCCACCACGGCGTGACGCCCCTCCAGGACATTCCGGAACAACCATTCCGCCCCGGAAACATAGGGAATTCCCAGATCCATCATGGCTTCCAGTTCCGGGTTGCCACGGGAGATCGCATTGCCCACCACCACCAGATCCGGTCGCGGCTCAAGATTGCGCGGGGCGAATCCCTCGGCAATGGGTATGGCACGGGAGAGCAGGAAATCACTCATGGGTGGATAGATCCCGGCGTCCGATCCGGTCACGCGCCAGCCCCCCTCCTGGGCCAGTGCGGCCAGTCCGGCCATGGCCGTCCCGCAGACACCAATGATGTGAAGGTGTTTGACCATGATTCATTCCCATACCAGCGTTGTTTCCCGGTCAGGTCGCGCCTGCGCCAGGAGAATTCGAAACCGCTTCCAGTCGAAACCGGAACCTGGATCCCACTTGCGACCAGGGGCGACATCCTGATGGCCCACGATGCGCTCCGGGGTCAAGCCCGGCAGACGGGTCATCAGGGTGCAAGACAACTCTGCCAGGCGCGCGTATTGAATCGCCTCGAAAGGGATTCCATCGGCCCCCTCCAGTTCCACACCCACGGAAAAATCGTTGCACGCCTCCTGGTGTTCCCAGCGGCTTGCCCCGGCATGCCAGGCCCGCTTGAACACGGGAACATACTGGGTCAGGCCTCCCTGCCGATCAATCAGAAAATGGGCGGAGACCCGCAATCCGGCAATCTCCCGGAAATAGGGGTTTCCTTCAGGATCCAATCGTCCCAGGAACAGTTCATCCACATGCGGACCGCCAAATTCTCCCGGCGGCAGGGAAATGGCATGCACCACCAGCAGATCCACGGCCTTGCCCGCCGGTCGCTCATCCGCGAAAGGGGAGGGCAGATAACGCATCGCGCACCGAATCAGCGCACGCTCTCCACAGAGACCACTTCCGGAATGCGTTGCTTCATAAGACGCTCGATCCCACCCTTGAGGGTCATGATCGCGCCGGGACAGGTTCCGCACGCACCGCGCAAACGCACATGCACCACGTTGTCCGGGGTAACTTCCACCAGTTCCACATCACCGCCGTCCCGTTGCAACATGGGACGAATCTCATCCAGTACCGCCTGCACCCTGTCACGCATTGTATTCTCCTGTATTCATGCGCATGTGTTTATTGAAATGATTTTGTGCCACTCTGTCCGGTCGGTTTTTCACCAGGCGTCAATGCGTCCACGGTCAGCAACCCCATGGCGGACAGCAGTCGGAACCGGGACAATACGATGGAAAAACTGCTTTTGGCCAGTTCGGTCTGGGCGGAAAAAGTCTCGTTCCGGGCGTCCAGCAGATCCAAAGCGGTGCGCGTTCCCACATG
>JADGCR010000370.1 GCA_015228895.1 Magnetococcales bacterium | reverse complement strand
GATTTGACCGGCCAGGTGTGCGTGGATTCGTTGGGTTCGCAATTTTATTCGGGGATGGGGGGGGTGGTTGATTTTAACCTGGGGGCCTCTCTTGCCGCAGAGGGGCGGGCCATCATCGCCCTGCCCAGCACGGCCCGCAAGGGGCGGGTGTCGCGCATCGTCTCCAGTTTGACTCCGGGGGCCGGGGTGGCCTTGAATCGGGGGGTGGTCCACTATGTGGTGAGCGAGTACGGCGCGGCCTACCTGTTCGGCAAGACCATCCAGGAACGGTCGCTGGCCTTGATCGGCATCGCCCACCCGGATTTCCGCGTGGCGTTGCTCAAGCGGGCGGTCAAGCTGGGTTATGTGCGTCCGGAAATGGGCAGCGTGGACGGTCGCATCTGGGTGGGCAGCCGGGAGTTGCGCACGGCCCTGTTGCTGGAGAGCGGCAGAATGCTCTATTTCCGTTCCTCCCGTCCCACGGATTGGAAGGCGGTGAAAAAGATGCTCTACTCCCTGTCCGAAGGGACGATCTATCGTCGCTTCATGAGCCATGTCAAGCGGTTTCCATTCAACCGTCTGAAAAATTTCACCTTTATCGACCAGCGCCGCGACGTGGTGGTGGTGGGGGTGGTGATCGACGGGGAAGCGGAACAGGTGGTGGCCCTGGGGGGATACAATGTGGATGGGGAGACGAATCTCGCGGAAGTGGCCTTTCTGGTGCGGGATGCGTGGCAGGGTCAGGGGATCGGCACCTTCATGATGACCCATCTGGCCAATGTGGCCCGCAGCGCGGGTCTGGCGGGCCTGACCGCGGAGACCGTCGCGGACAACCGACCCATGCAGGCGGTTTTCAAGAAGTGCGGCCTGGCGGTCCAGTCGCGTTTCGACGGCGAGACGGTGCATTTCGACCTGTTGTTCGAATGAATCCGACCCCATGATGATTCGTTGATCTCCGACGCCGAACTCTGTTAGTCTGGCGACAGTTTTCGGATACCTGAAGAAGACCAGCCCCGGCGATCGCCGTTCCGCTTCAGGGCGGTTGTGGACCGGCACCGGATGGATCAAGTGCCGCCCTGTTTTTTCCCGACGTGGCAGGTTGGCGACATGCCCATCACCCCCATAGACGAACCCGACGATCTGCGCGTTCTGCCGTACCATGCCTTGCGTGGCGACGGGTTGGAGGAGGATGCGGGATTTTTTCTGTGCGCAGGGATCACCCTGGTGGAGCGGTTGTTGGCCAGTCGCGTCGAGGTTGACTCCCTGCTGGTGACCCGGCGTCGCGTCGAGAGGATTCCCCGGGGTGTGCCGGAACGGGTGCCGGTGTATGTCATTCCCGACGCCCTGCTGCCCCTGGTGGCGGGTCGGGGATACAAGAACGGAGTCTACGCGCGGGCGCGGCGACCGTTTTTGCGCACCGGCGGACAACTGGTGACCCCGACCGCGCCGCGCCGCATGACCCTGATGGTCCTGCCCCGTCTGACCATGCCGGGCAATGTGGGGGCGGTGGTCCGTTCGGCGGCGGCCTTGGGAGCGGACGGCCTGATCGTCGGGCCGGAGTGCGCGGAGCTGTTTCACCATCAGGCGGTGCGGGCCTCCATGGGGGCGCTCTTCGTCCTGCCGGTGGCCCGCTCCCCGGATCTGGCGGGGGATCTGCTCCGTCTGAAACGGGAGATGGGATTCCGTCTGGCCGCGGCGGTTCTGACGCCGGACGCCCAACCCCTCGACCGTTTCGTCCCTCCGGAGGGCGCGGGGGAGCGATACGCCCTGCTGCTGGGCAACGAATTCGATGGCCTGGACCCCTCCCTGGCGGCGCTTTGCGACCACCGGTTGATCATGCCCATGGCCAATGGGGTGGATTCCCTGAATGTGGCCATGGCCGCGACGGTTTTTTTGTATCATTTTTTACGTTTTCATCCCCCTGGAGTGGCCAATGTCCGAATCGACCCCCCATGATCCTGCCATCGACGCCGGCCCCCGGCAATCCCCGCCGCCCACCCCCTTGCAGCGACCCGTGGTGCCGAATCTGATCCGGATGCTGGCGGGGCGGCCCCTGGAGGAGGAGATTCTCGATCCGGCCAATCCCAATCTGATCGTGGACCGGGAGCGGGAGTGAGACCCCATGTTGCCACCCACCGAACAGATCGATCCCAAACGCTACCTGGCCCTGGTGCGCGCCCTGGCCCTGGAGGGGAACGCCAAGGCGCAACACAATCTTGGGGCCATGTACCTCAAGGGATTGGGGGTGCCGAAGGATCCGGTCCAGGCGGCGGAGTGGTTTGCCAGGGCCGGGGAGCAGGGGGATATGCACGCCCGGCACAACATGGGAGTTCTCTGTCTCCAGGGGATCGGCGTGGCCAGGGATCCGGCGCAGGCGGCCAGATGGTTTCAACTGGCGGCGCGGCAGGGCGACCCCAGATCCGCCCAGTGTCTGGGGGCGTTGTATTTCGAGGGGGCGGGCGTCCCGCGGGATCTGGTGCGGGCCTACGTCTGGATGCAGCGCGCCTTGTCCGGGGTGCCGGAAGCGTTGCGGGAACAGATCCGGGAGGCGTTGTCCCTGATCGGCGAGCGGATGGACCCCCAATCCCTCAGTCACGCCCAGGGATGCGTCCCTTTTTTGGGCGCGGAAGACGAGACGTGATCGATACCCATTGTCACCTGGATCTCCCGGTCTTTGCCGGGGACCGGGAGGCGGTGCTGGAGCGGGCGCGTCTGGCCGGGGTGCGGAG
>JADGCR010000036.1 GCA_015228895.1 Magnetococcales bacterium | reverse complement strand
CGAGAAGCTCAACCCGGATGGTTTCGATATCTGGTGCCGTCTGCTCCGCGAGGTTCCGGGCAGTGTGTTGTGGTTGGCTCCTGCCAACCGCGCCGCCATGACCAATCTGCGTCTGGAGGCGCAACGACGGGATGTCGCAGCCAACCGCCTGCTTTTCGCTTCCAGGATGCCCACCCTGTCGGAACATCTGGGCCGGTTGACCTGGGCGGATCTGGCCCTGGACACCTTCCCCTACACCTCCCACACCACCGGCTCGGACGCCTTGTGGGCGGGGGTTCCCCTGATCACCCTGCAGGGACAGACCTTCGTGAGTCGCATCGCCTCTGGCATGTTGCACGCAGTGGGACTGCCGGAACTGGTCACCCACTCCTGGGAGGCGTATTTCGACCTGGCTTTGGAACTGGCCCGGAACCCGGACCGTCTGTCGGCGCTGCGTCAGCGGTTGTGGGCCAACCGACTGACCCACCCCCTGTTCGATACCGAACGGTTCACCAGGGATCTGGAGAGGCTTTATGAACGGATGTGGCAGGATCACGGCCTTGGCAAGAGAACGTTAATCGAATTATCGTGATTCAGATGCGCCTTTCCGATCCAACGTCAACACCCCACCCTCCACCTTGAGTTCCCCACCGGAAAACGGCTTGCGGGTGTCGGCGGGCAGGGGCGCCTCCCCCGCCGCCCGGCGGTCACCGGAGTCCCGCCGATCCTCCATCAGGGTGGTGATCTCCTGCAGCACCCCGGCAATGGCCTCGGTCTGTTCCCGGAAGACGCGGCACGCCCCGGCGTTGTCCTGCAACAAACGGGAATGGTCGGTAAAAAGCTCGTGGAGCAGAACGGTATCCCCGTGGAGAGACGCCACCAGTTCCGACTGATGATGGGAGGTGGACACCACGCTCTCCGCGGCACCTTTCAAGCGGACTGCGGCATCGGCGATCTCCCGCAGACACTTTCTGGCCTTTTCCACCCCCGCGAAGCCCGACTGGAGATCCTTGACCTGACTCTCCGTGCGCTCCGTGACTCCCTCCACCGCGTGCAGACTCTTTTGGGACAACTCCTTGATCTCATCGGTAAACACGGTGAACCCCCGTCTGGGTTCCCCACGGGTGGCCTCCGCGCTGGCGCTGGTGGCCAACAGACTGACCCGCATGGTGAAGCCACTCAAATGGTGCACACCCTTCTGGATCTGCTCCCCCAACTCCAGCGCCCGCACCGCGACCTCCCCGAACCGCTGGACCGACCGCTCGGTTTCGTCCAGACGATGGGCGTTTTCGTCCACCAACGCCCTGGTTTCCGCCGTGGCCCGGGTGGCCGCCCCCGTCAGGGTTCCCAGAGTGGTGAGGGCGGTTTCCGAGTGTCGCACCCGATCCGCGAGTTGCCGGGTGGTGTCCGCGAGGTGGTTCAGGGCGTGATCCAGGCGTTGCGCGGTTTTTTGCAACGAGTCGGCCTTTTCCCGGAAGGGGATCGCCAGCCTTCGGATGGTGTTGAGCAGCGCCAGGGAGCGGGCGCCATGCACCCGGTCCACCGCCAGGATCAGCAGCGCCCCCCCCACCATCAACACCAGCATGCAGCCGACAAACACGATCCAGGCGATTCCGCCTTCCCTGGCGGCCTGGTCTCCCAGCGCCCGCAGCAGCTCCTTGGTGAGATAAAACACCTCCTTGAGCTTGCCATCCAACCGCTTGGTCTCGTCATCCAGACTCGACAGGTTTCTGCTCAACTCCTCCTGATACTCCTTTTCCGCCTCGCTCTGGCTCTGGGTGGCGTTGCCGGTGATGATGCCGGCCTTGGTCAGAAAACGAAACTTGAACTGGCCACGAATGATGCTGCCCGCCAGATGTTCGAAACTGCCATGGATCTTCTCCAACTCCCCCATGGCGCTCTTGATCCGCTCCAGATGGTTGCGCCCGGCGTCCGATTGGGGGGATTCCAACCCTTTCTGGGTGATGTGCCGGGCCTCGATCAACACGTTGGTCAGCCGCTTGCCCGCGTGAATGTAGCCTTCATTGGCGATTTCAAAATTTTGACGGTCATCCACCTGGGCGTACAGCAGCACCTCGTTCATCCTGAGCACCTGATCCATCTGCTGACGGGCGGCCTCCGAGACCGCCAGAATCAGGGGGAAATCCTGGGCGTCCAGTTGGGCGATCCGCTCCTCCAGCCTCTGGGTCGCGCGCAAGGACAATGACCCCATCAACAACGCCCCCGCGACCACAAACAGCAGCACGAGCAGCAAATGGGAAGAGAGTTGCATTTTCTTGAACATGACGATCACCCGGAATCATTATCTCAACAGAAAAACCAATGAAGCACCCACCAGGATCGGATACAGGATCATGGAGATGATATCCAACCGCAACGCGATTTCCACCTTTTTGACCTTTCTGAAATACCCCACCACCGAGGTTTCCAGGATGGTAAAAAAGAACAACAGATAAGAGAACAGAAAAAACAGATCCCCCCGCACCAGATAGCCCACCCCCAGTTTGTTGACGTTGTGGTACGCCATGGCGCTCAACATGGTGGTGATGCCCACGGTATAGCGGGAGGAGATCCATTCGAAATCGATGGTGAACACCACATAGGCCGAGGCCACGAGAATCATCAGGGGCAGCAGGGTGATGACATAGGCCGACACGTTCCGTTGCATGACCACATGATAGTTATACTGGGAGTGGTCCAGGGTGAAAAGTTTCTGGTCATACTTGGGATTGCGATAGCTCCAGAGAAAATCCCTGGAACTGGTGAACTGGAAATGATTCATATCCTTCCAGGTGGCGAAATCCAGTTTCCTGCGCAACAGGGTATCGTCATCGATGTCCGTCACCAGGATCAAATCCTCGTTGGTCTTGAGTTTCGGCTTGATGCGGATCTTCAACACCTGCTGATCGAAGGGGTATTCATGCAGGGGGAACTCGTCCACCATGCGTGACGACACCGCGTAGGAGATGAAATTGTTGTTGCTCTTCTCGTCGAAATATTTCTCCCGGACACTGGCGGTGAGCACCTTGCCATAGGTCATCTCGAAATCCAGGTTCTTGTTCTTGCCCGGATCCCAGCGGAACCAGAGATTGAAATCGGCCACGAAACTCCCTTCCACCGGATTGAACGCCTTGATCTCATCGACATAAATGCCGGTGTAGACCACGGTGGCCCGTTTCATGAAGCGGCCATCCATGGTGAAGATTTCCGAATTCTCCTGACTGGCGCGATTTTTGGCCAACTCCTGGTACTTCACCGGGGTCAACTGGAAGCGGGCGGGCATGAAGCGGCCCTGTTTGACCTGACCCACCGACAGGGCGCGCCGGCTGACCCCGTTTTCGTTGAAATGGAGATCTCCGGCGATACTGGGCAGCGCCTCTTGCGGGGAGATCATCTTGCGCATGAAATTGCGCATCCGGGTGCCATCCGGTCCCACCTGTCCAATGGCGTGGGCCAGCAACCCCACCGCCTCGTAGGCGTAGGTGGAGACCCAGTCCGGTTCCCGCTGGAACTCCTTGAGAAAATCGTGCTGGTAATGTTTCGACGCCTCGCCGAAGAGGCTGGGCAGATAGGGGGTGACGGCGTAGATCTCCTCCGCGTAGATCCCGGCCTCCTGGATGAAATGGGCGCCCCCCAGACTCTCCGCGCCGATGAAATCGGTATTCACGCTGTTCTTGCGCAGATATTTGATCACCTTGGCCGCGTTGACATAGTTCATCGCCAGAAAGATGATCTCGGACTGCTTCAGGATGTCGCTCCAGTTCTTCAGGAGTTCCGGCTTGAAATCCTCCTTCTCCATCCCGATGTTGGCGGTGGTCTGGAGATTGTTGATCTGCAACTCCCGGGTGAAATATTCATTCAACGAGTTGCCGTAGGGGTCCTTGGAATGGATCACGGCGACTTTTTTCCGTTCCAGGCCATGCAGGACATAATTGGCCAGGAACAGGGCCTGATAATAGTCGTCCGGCATGATGGCGAAGGCCCAGTCGTTGTTGGCGGTCAAGGCGGGCAGCGTGGCCGCCGGGGCCACGAAGGGAACCGAATGCATCCGGTAGATATCCCCCGCGTCGATGGAGGGGACGCTGAAATAGTGCCCCACCACCCCTGTCATGTTGGGGATCGCCATGAGTTCGCGGGCCGCCTTTTCCGCCTGCACGCTCACGTTGGTCCCGCTCTTGTCGTCGGCCACCGCCAGCTTGAGTTCGTATTTTTCCAGCACGCCGTGGCGGTTGATGTTCTTGACCGCCAGCTCCGCGCCATGGCGCATGGAGCGTCCCACCTCCTGGAAGGGTCCGGAGAGTGGCCCACCCAGGCCGAGATACAGCACCTCCTTCTTGTCCGGTGCCAACAGCATGCCGTACCAGATGGCCGCCAACACCATCAGACCGGCGAGAATCACCAACACGAATCTACTTTTGGACATGGCCCGCGCGTCCCTCGGAAAGACAAAAACCCTGGGAGTCCCACAACAAGACATCCTGATTGCCGTTTTTCGACGGACAAGGCCCCTGGAAGGGGGGATCGTCCGGTTGAACCTCCCCCTTGCCCACGGAGAAATCACCGAAACGGCCACCCGCCTCCGGCCCGCGCTCCCGGATATCTCCGGCTCCCTGTTGTTCCATGACACCCCGATCCGTGTTCAGTTCGCCGGCGTCCCCCGCCGCGACCCCCACGGCCAATCCCCCGCCGCACAGCAGACCGACGACCCCGGAGACCAAAACCAATCGATGACAAGAGGTGTCCGGTTGCATGGCGGATCCGACGGCAAGGGCGCAGGGGACGAGGGTGTCAGGAAAAGAATCCATGGGGCAAACCCTTTCAACATTCAGGCCATAATCTGAAAAAGGCTTCCAAAGCCCCTCAGAAACAGGATATGATACCCCCCATGAAGCCCATCTCCCTTCTCCTGACGCTGCTGGCCGCGCTGCTGTCGCCCCCCGTCCCCTCCTGGAGCGGGGAGTCCGACCGCCCGCCATCCCCTCCTCCTCCACCCCGGCCCGTCGAGGAACCGGAACTGCGAGCGGAGCTGATCCCCCGTCAATTCACCACCCTTTCCTCCGAAATGGCGGCCCGCATCATCCAAAGTCCGTTCCGGGAAGGAGACCACTTCGCCAAGGGGGATCTGCTGATCTCCTTCAACTGCGAGATCCAGCAGGCGCGCCTCAACCGGGCCAAGGCCGCCCTGCTGGCGGAAAGCGCCAAGGCCAAGGTGCTGGACCGGCTGGACTCCCTCAACGTCACCAGCAAGATGGAACTGGCCGTGGCCAGGGCCGAGGAGGAGAAAGCCCAGGCGGAACTCGCCATCATCCGGGCGGAACTCAACGCCTGTCGGATCATCGCCCCGTTTGCCGGCCAGGTGGTGAGCCTGGCGGTGCGGGAGCATCAATACGTCAAGCCCGGGGAGACCCTGATGGAAATCCAGAACCCCGGCACCCTGGAACTGGCCTTCAACATGCCCTCCCGCTGGCTGCAGCGGTTCAGCCGGCAGGAGCGGTTCCTGGTGCGCATCGACGAGACCGGCAAAAGCTATCCGGCCAGGCTCCACGCCTTTGGAGCCAGGATCGATGCCGTCAGCCAGCAGGTCAAGGTGCTTGGAGAGATCATCGGCGCCTTCCCGGAACTCTCCCCCGGCATGAGCGGACGGGTCACCCTGGACCTGCAACCCCCGCCCCCGCCATGACCGCCCCCTCCCAACCCCTGGACACCATCCTGGGGGGCCTGCTCAACCTCCAGAACCGGCTCTGTTCCGCCACCACCCGGGAAGGGTTCCACTTCACGGTGGTCAACGAGATCTTCTATCTGGTCAACTATCGTCAGGCGGTGTTGTGGCGCGCCGGCGCCTCCCGGGGAAAGGGCCGGGTCGAGGCGCTCTCCGGTGTCCCCCTTTTGGACCGGGATGTCCCCTTCGCGCAGTGGTGCGCCCGGCTGATGACTCATCTGGAAACCCTCGATCTCCGTCAGCCCGCGCTCCTCAAGCCGGAAGAGCTGCCGGCCCCCTTTCCGAAGACGTGGGCCGAATGGTTGCCCGAACACGCCCTGTGGCTTCCGGTGGCCCTGCCGGGGGAAGCGCCCCTGTTGGGGGGGGTGTTGTTCGCGCGGGAAACCCCATGGAGCGAGGGGGAGATCCTGATGCTCACCCAACTCGGCCTCACCATGGCCCCGGTCTGGTGGGGATTGCACGCCCGCCGCGCCCCCTGGCAACGTCTGCGGGAAAAGGGAGCGCGCAAGAGCCGCCTGTTGTTGCTTCTCGGTCTGCTTGGCTTGTCCCTGCTGCCGGTGCGCCAGTCGGTGCTGGCCCCCGCCGAAGTGACCCCCCTGAACCCGGTGGTGGTGCGCGCCCCCATCGACGGGGTGGTGGAACGATTTCACGTGACCCCCAATCAGGGGGTGGTGGCGGGCCAGCCGCTGTTGAGCCTGGACGCGAAAAAACTCGACAATCGCCTGATCGTGACCCGGAACGAACTGGATGTGGCGCGGGCCGAATACCGTCAGGCCGTGCAGACCGCCCTGCGCAACCCGCGTGACTCCACCCGGATCGCCCTGCTGAAGGGACGCGTGGAGCAGAAGACCGCGGATCTGGAGTTCATCCGCCAACAACTGGAGCAGGTCAAGATCGTCGCCTCCAGGGATGGGGTGGCGGTGTTCTCCGACGAAAACGACTGGCTGGGCCGCCCGGTCACCCTGGGAGAGCGGATCATGATGCTGGCCGATCCGACCCGGGTGGAACTGGAGATCCATCTCCCCATCGCCGACGCCATATCCCTGGCACCCGGCGCGCCCGTCGCGCTGTATCCGGCGGCCAGCCCCGGTCAACCCCTCCATGCCAAGTTGCGTTATTCGAGTTATCGTGCGGATATTCAGCCGGATGGCGTCCTGGCGTATCGCCTCAAGGCGGATTTTTCCGCCGACACCTCCCTGCCCGGCCTGGGATTGCGGGGTTTTGCCAGGATTTACGGCGCCGAGGTCACGCTGTTCCATTATCTGGCGCGCCGTCCCCTGGCCATGGGGCGCAGGATGGTCGGACTGTAACCACCGATGACCCCCTCTCTGCCCGCCCTGCGTGAAGAGTTGACCCTGTTCCCCGGGCCGATGTCCAGGGACGGCACCCCCACCTGGACCCTGCACGATCCGGCCACCGCCCGTTTTTTCCGCATCGGCTGGCGGGAGTTCGAAATGCTCTCCCGATGGGAGTTGCCCACCCCGGAAGCCATCGCCCGCGCCATCTCCCGCGAGACCACCCTGTGGATTCAGCCGCCGGAGGTGGTCCGTTTCGTGGAACATCTAACGCGCAACCATCTCCTGCGACCCCACACCCCCGCCGATCGTCAACGGCATCTGGAGTTGCAGCGCCGCCAACAGCCCCGCTGGTTCCAGTGGCTGCTGCACAATTACCTGTTCATGCGCATTCCCTTGTGGCGTCCCGACTCTTTTCTGCGCGCCATGCTCCCCGCGGTGGAATGGATGTTCACCCGCGCCTTTCTGGCGTCGATCATCCTGTGCGCCCTGGTCGGCCTGGGGTTGATCGTCCGACGCTGGGAGGCTTTCGAGAGCGCTTTTCTGTACTTTTTCGACTTCAAGGGGATGCTCGCCTATGGGGGGGCCTGGCTGGCCAGCAAGCTGTTTCATGAACTGGGCCACGCCCTCGCCGCCAGGCGGTTCGGCTGCCGCATTCCCACCATGGGGGTGGCCTTTCTGGTGTTGTGGCCGGTTTTTTATACCGAGACCACCGATGCCTGGAAACTGGTCTCGCGGCGTCAGCGTCTGGCGGTGGGCCTGGCGGGGATGGGAGCGGAGCTGATGCTGGCGGCGGTCGCCACCCTGATGTGGAGCGTGCTGGAGGATGGTCCCCTGCGCAGCGCGGCGTTTTTGCTGGCCAGCGTCGTCTGGGTGGTCACCCTGACGGTCAATCTCAATCCGCTGATGCGTTTCGACGGTTATTTTCTGCTCTCCGACGCGTTGGAGATCCCCAATCTGCAAGAACGCGCCTTCGCCCTGGGCCGCTGGGGTCTGCGGGAGTGGCTGTTCGCCCTGGGCGCCCCTCCCCCGGAACCCCTCGCCCCATCGGGAAGAAGAGGTCTGATCGCCTTCGCCTGGCTGGTCTGGATTTACCGTTTTTTTCTGTTTTTGGGAATTGCCTTGCTGGTCTACCATTTTTTCTTCAAGCTGTTGGGACTGTTTTTATTCCTGGTGGAGATCGGCTGGTTCATTCTGCGACCCATGGGACGGGAGATCATGACCTGGTACACGCACCGCGACGCCTTCCGCTGGAATCCCAACCTGGTGGTCACGCTCCTGGGCGGGATCGCCCTGCTCGCGGGAGCGGCGCTCCCCTGGCGTTTTCCCGGCGTGGACGCCCCGGCCACCTTGCAGGCGTTCCAGCAAAGCGTCATCTACGCCCCGGCCGCGGCCCGGGTGACCCATCTGCCGGTCCACTCCGGCCAAATCGTGGAACGGGGTGAACTGCTGATCCGGTTCAGCGACCCGACCTTGCGCTACCGTCTGGAGAGTGTGGAACGGACCATCGCCATGCTGCGCTGGCGACTCGCGGCCCAGGGGGTGGCGTTTTCCGAACCGGAAGGCCCCGTCGAACCCGCGACCGAAGGGACGCCGGTTCTGGAGCAGGAGTTGACCACCGCCCTGGCGGAGCATCACGCCCTGACGGAGGAGTTGGCCCGCCTGAACGTGGTGGCCCCCTTCCGGGGCCGGGTGGTGGACCTGGCGGAAGATGTGTCCGTCGGCGACCGGGTGGCGGCCAAGGAAGCGTTGTTGACCCTCATCGACAACCAACGCCCCATCGTCAAGGGGTATCTTTCCGAGAGGGATGCCCGGAAGGTGACTCCCGGCGCCCCCGGGGTGTTCTACCCGGACGATCCCGACCTTCCCCCACGGACCGGCCAGGTGCTGCGTCTGGACCCCACCCCCACCCGTCTCCTCCCCGAACCCTGGCTGGCCTCGGTCCACGGAGGGGGCGTTCCGGTTCGCGAGGAGCGACCGGACAGACGGCTGGTCGAGGGTTCCTGGTATCGGGTGGACCTGGAATTGAACGATCACGGACCGGTTCAACAGGTGCAGCGGGGCGTCATGACCCTGGCCCCCCCCCTGAGCGCCCCCTGACCCGACTATGGAACACAATGCAGGAGATCTGGACCAGGGAGAGCGGCTTTTGACCCGGACTTTCAGGCGAACGTGCGGCGCCCCCGTCCAGAATCTTCGGCAACACTTTTTTGCGCACTGGCTTGACCCCGTAAAACAGCGAAACCGGAAGACGCGGGACGGGAACAGAGCCCGCAAACCCCCGCTTTCAGACCAGCCGGAAACCACACGACTCCGACCGGGAAAAGAATGCGGTTATTGATCCGTGCAATGACCGGCAAATTCATGGTACGAATGGTTCCGGTGATCCTGATGTCGCGCAACCATTCATCCCCCTCGGCACCCCATGCACCTGCTGATTCGCATATTGGTTCTGATCGGACTGCTCACAGGCGGCCCATTGGCCGTCCATCCACTCCACGCGCAGGAAGAAACCCTGAAAAAAATCCGGGAGACCGGAACCATCACCCTGGGACACCGGGAATCCTCCCTGCCCTTTTCCTATTATGACGAAAATCAACAGGTCGTCGGCTACTCCCACACCCTGATGCTGAAAGTGGTGCAAGCGATCAGGACGGCACTGGCCCTGCCCGACTTGCAGGTCCGTCTGATGCCCGTCAACTCCGCCAACCGCATCACCCTGGTGCAGAACGGCACCATCGACCTGGAGTGCGGCTCCACCACCAACAACGCGGAACGGCGCAAGCAGGTGGCCTTTTCCAACAGCCTGTTCATCATCGGTACCCGCCTGATGACCCGGATTGACTCCGAGGTCCGGGACTTTCCCGATCTGCGGGGCAAAACCGTGGTGACCACCGCCGGCACCACCTCGGAACGCATGCTGCGCAAGATGAACGACACCAAAAAGATGGAAATGAGTCTCATCAGCGCCAAGGATCACGGGGAGTCCTTTTTGATCCTGGAAACCGGACGGGCCAGCGCCTTCATGATGGACGACGCCCTGCTGTTCGGCGAAAGGGCCAAAGCCAGAAACCCGGAAGCGTGGCGCATCACCGGCACCCCACCCTCCTTCGAGGCGTATGGTTGCATGCTCAGAAAGGACGACCCCGCCTTCCGGAAACTGGTCAACACCACCCTGGCCCGGATCATGACCTCCGGCGAGGCGGAAACGATCTACGCGCAATGGTTCACCAGCCCCATCCCCCCCAAGGGACTGAACCTGAATTTCCCCCTGTCCGAGCCGATGCGCAAACTCTTCGCCGAACCGAACGACAACGCCTTCGACGAGGAATCCCCGCCGGACACCCCGAAAAATGCCCGTGGGGAGGGCTATCACTGGGACTGGGGCGTTCTGTTGCGCGCCACACCCAGCGGGGGCACCTTCCTGACCTGGCTCCTCGACGGCCTCAAATGGACGGTGGCGCTGTCTTTGAGTTCCTGGTCCCTCGCCCTGGTGCTGGGCGTTCTGCTGGGAGTCCTCCGCACCCTGACCAGCCAGCCGGCGCTGGTGTACGCCGCCACGCTCCATGTGGAACTGTTCCGCAACATCCCCCTGCTGGTGCAACTCTTCCTCTGGTATTTCGTTCTGCCGGAGCTGTTGCCGCCGGCCTGGGGGGATGCCATCAAACAGTGGCACCCCCTGGCGCAACAATTCTTCGCCGCCTGGCTCTGTCTGGGACTGTTCACCTCCGCACGGGTCGCAGAACAGGTGCGCGCCGCGCTCCAGTCCCTGCCCCCCGGACAGACACAGGCGGGTCTGGCGTTGGGATTGACCCTCCCCCAGATCTATCGTCTGGTATTGCTGCCCGTGGCCCTGCGCATCACCATGCCCCCGTTGACCAGTGAGTTCCTGAGTATTTTCAAAAACTCCGCCGTGGCGACCACCATCGGCTTCATGGAACTCTCCCGTCAGGCGCAGCAACTGGTGGACTATACCGCCCAGCCCTACGAAGCCTTCATCGCCGTGACGCTCCTCTATCTGCTGATCAACGCGCTGGTTCTGCTGGGCATGCGCCGCCTGGAGGGGGCCTTGCGGGTACCCGGCTTCATGACGGGACACAAGGAATGACCGGACTCGAATTCGGCGCCATCCAGGGTGCCCTGCCCATCCTCGCGCAAGGGGCCTGGATCACCGCCCGGATCACCGTGACCGCCGTGCTGGTCGGGGTGGTGCTGGGGACCCTGCTGGCCATCGCCCGACTCTCCCCCATCAAGCCTTTGGCCTGGATGGCGGGTTTGTACGTCAACCTGTTGCGCTCCGTCCCACTGGTGATGGTGATTCTGTGGTTTTTCCTCATTGTCCCCCAACTGCTGCACGCCCTGTTCGGCAGCAGGGTGGCGGATATCCGTCTGACCTCGGCCCTGGTGGCCTTCGCCCTGTTCGAGGCGGCCTATTATGCCGAAATCATGCGCGCCGGCATCCTCTCCGTCCCCCGTGGACAGATGAACGCCGGATTGGCGCTGGGGCTCACCCGTGGTCAGGCGATGAGGTCGATCATCCTCCCCCAGGCCCTGCGCAACATGCTGCCCCTGTTGCTCACCCAGGCGGTGATCCTGTTTCAGGACACCTCCCTGGTTTACGTCATCGGCCTGTCGGACTTCTTTGGCACCGCCTACAAGGTGGGGGACCGGGACGGACGACTGATGGAGATGCTGCTGTTTGCCGGTGGGGTCTATTTTGTCATCAGTTTTGCCCTTTCCCGTCTGGTCGCCCGACTCCAGAAGAGGTCCAAGCCATGATTTCCATCAAGAACATCTCCAAACGGTATGGCGGATTCCAGGTGCTCACCCGGTGCAGCGCCGAGGTCGGCAAGGGGGAGGTGGTGGTGGTTTGCGGTCCGTCCGGTTCCGGCAAATCCACCCTCATCAAGTGTGTCAACGCCCTGGAGTCGGTCCAGGAGGGGGAGATCGTCGTGGACGGGGTGTCGGTGACCGATCCCAGGACCGACTTGACCCGACTGCGGGCCAGGGTGGGCATGGTTTTTCAACATTTCGAACTCTTTCCCCACATGACCATCCTGGAAAACCTCTGCCTGGCCCAGCTCAAGGTCCTGAAAAGAAGCCGGGGGGAGGCCGAGGAGAAAGCCCTGAACCTCCTGGATCGGGTCGGTCTGCGCAATCACGCCCGCAAGCATCCCGGCCAGATCTCCGGGGGTCAGCAGCAACGGGTCGCCATATCCCGCGCCCTGTGCATGGATCCCATCTGCATGCTCTTTGACGAACCCACCTCCTCGCTGGACCCGGAAATGATCAACGAAGTGCTGGAGGTGATGGTGGAGCTGGCCCGGGAAGGGATGACCATGATGTGCGTCACCCACGAAATGGGTTTCGCCCGCAAGGTGGCCGACCGGGTGATCTTCATGGATCACGGACGCATCGTCGAAGATACGGCAAGCGCCGCTTTCTTCGCCCGCCCCCAGTCGGAACGGGCCGCCCAGTTCCTGTCCAGACTGCTGGCCCATTAAAGCACCGGGGGCGGCCATCGACCATCCCCGTTTTCACGGGGAGAGGCAGGCAAGCAGCGACCGGGCGAGTTCCCGAAGCAGTTGGAAATAGAATTCCGGACCCTCCGGCAAAGCGGCTCCCAGGGGATCCAGGGTGCCGATGCGGACCGGGTGGCTTTCGGCCACGGTGGCGGCCAGACGCCGGGAGAATTGCGGTTCGGTGAACAGGCAGACCGCATGGGTGTCCCGCAGGCGTTGACCGATCTCCCGAATCCTTTTCACTCCCGGAGTGCGGTCGGGATGGACCATGATGGAACCCACCGTGCCAAGACCATAGCGGTGCTCCAAATACTGGTAGGCGTCGTGAAACACGATGTAATGACGCTCACGAACCGGCGCCAATGCCTGGGCGAGTTCCTGATCCAGTCCGTCCAGACGTTGGCCCAAATCGCTGGCGTTCTTCCGATAGTCTTCCCCATGCGCCGGGTCCACCCGGCTCAAACTCCGGGCGATGGCGACCGCCATGATCTTGGCGTTCCGAGGATCCAGCCAGACATGGGGGTCCATGACGCCATGCTCCTCCTGGTGGTCATGGGTTTCGTGATCCTCCTCCTCCCAGGCCCCGCCCGCGCGGGTAGGGAGTCGGATCAACCCTTCCGTCCGCAACAGTGGCACGACCATGGCCTTTTTCGGGAGATGCTCCAGGGGACGGACGAGAAAGGTTTCCAATTCCTCCCCTCCCCAGAGGATCAGATCCGCCCGTTCCAACGCACGGGCCTCGGAAGGGCGCAGGGTGTAGGTGTGGGGCGAACCGCTCCCCTGGATCAGCACCCCGGGCCTCCCCTGCTCCCCCATCACCGCCGCTGCCAGCGCGTGCAACGGCTTGATGGAGACCACCACCTCCAAAGCCAGCGCCTGAGACGGCGCCACCAACAACGCGCACACCCACCAGAAAAATCCTCCCACCACCATGCGTCTCTTCATGGTTCACCCAGAGCGGCGATGGGAAACACCCCCTTGAACCGCTTCTGCTGGCCGTCCCCCCGCCGGGCGGTCAGATTCAGCGTCAGACGCCCACCCCCGGTCTTGTCCCCCGGTTCCAGCGCGCCCTCCCCGCCGATCTCCCCCCAGGGGGCCACTAGGCGCAGATTCCGGATGCGGGCCGCGCCACTCGCCTCCACCATCACCTGCAACCGCATCTGGTCAAAGTGCAACGGCGCCCCCCCGTCAATCTCCTGGCCGACAAAACGCAGGATCTCCCTGACGAGGGGAACCTTGCCCGCCAATCCCTGCATGGCAGGCGCATCCACCCCGTCGGCCTGCCAGTCGAACTTCGTGGTGGCGGGCTGGCCACTCTTCCCGGTGGCGACCACCTCCCCCGATCCCGTCAGACGCGTCCCACGCCACCCCCCGGCGAAGATCCCCTCGGCCTGGCCCGATCCCTGCCGCGCGTTGCCGGAAGCCTGCATGCGCTCAAAGCCGACCGCGCCCTGCAAAGGCAGTGCGAACCGGTTGAAATGACCCGGCACCCGTTCCAGACGCAACCGGTGGGTCCGGATGTTCCAGCTCCCCTCGTCCCGGGTCTTCAAGACCACGCCTTCCAGCCACCCTTCCGGTATGACGGCCTTGTTGAGCTGCAAATCCACCAGTTTGCCGTCCAGCAGCAAACTGCCCTCCTCCAGGGTCAACTCCCTGATGTTCATCTCTCCCAGCACCTTGGCCAGATTGGGATTCCAGGGGGCGATGGTCTTGAAGATCCACTCCGGATTGCCGGAGGCCGACGACAACTGCAACCGACCGGCCAGGGGTTGCAGACGATGGAGCGTCACTTTCCCCTTGGCCTTGAAATCCCCCCGGTCGATATCCACGAACTGACTCAGCAACTCCCTGGGCGTCGGCTCCTCCTGGGCCGCGACGCCACCACCGGATGCCAGCAGCAGAGGCAGACACACCCCCATCCAAACGCTCTTTCTGATTGTTTTCACGGTCTATCACCTGACAAGAATGAAAAATCTCTCCTCTCCCCTTT
>JADGCR010000369.1 GCA_015228895.1 Magnetococcales bacterium | reverse complement strand
TCTCCTGAGCGGCGCGCTCCTGCTGATGGATCTCTGGTCGCCCCTTGCCTCCGCGAATGGCGCGCTGTTTGTGATCGTGGTCCTGGCGGGATGGTGGATCCCGGTGCCACGAAACAGCATTCCGCTGCTGGCAGTGACCAGCACCCTGCTGGTGGTGGCGGCGGGCCACTTCCCGGCCTCCTCGACCGAGGGAACCCCGTTGTGGTCGGTTCTGCTCCAGCGGGGCCACGCCCTGTTCGCCATCTGGAGTTGCGCCATCACCTTGAGCATCGCCAAAAACGCCATGATCGCGGTGACCGCCCAGATGCTGGAACTGAAAAAAAGCGCCATCACCTTCGAGCACAACCCCTCCGCGGCGCTGCCGACCGATCGACGACACACCATCGAACAGGCCCTGCGCGCCAATGAAAAACGATTTCGCGCCCTGTTCGACACCATGACCAGCGGGGTGGCGGTCTATGACGCCTGGAACGACGGCGAGGATTTCATCATTCGAGACATGAATCGGGCCGGACGACAGATCAGCCAGGCGACGGAACGCGACATCATCGGACAACGGCTCACCGAGGCCTTTCCGGGGGTGCGGGAGTTCGGCATCTTCGCGGTCTTTCAACAGGTTCACCGGACCGGACAACCCGCCTACCACCCCATCTCCCATTACCAGGACCCCCAACATCAGGGGTGGCTGGAAAACCATGTCTACAAGCTGGAGTCCGGTGAAATCGTCGCCATTTACAACGATCTGACGGAAAAAAGACGCGCGGAGGAGCACCTGCGTCTCGCCCAGCACGCCCTGGAACACTCCAACGACATGGTTTTCTGGATGCAGGAGGATGGACGCTTCTTCTGGGTCAACCGCTCCGCCAGCAAGCGGCTGGGCTACTCCCTGGAGGAGTTGATGGCCATGGCTCCCTGGGACATCAATCCCGCCCACCCGCGAGAGCTGTGGCCGGCCCACTGGTCGGAACTCCAGGCCAACGGCACGTTGCTGTTCGAAGCCATCCTGCTGACCAAATCCTCCACCCCCCTGATGGTGGAAATCTGCGCCAATTACATGGAATTCGAAAGTCAGAAGTACAATCTGGCCATCGTGCGGGATCTCGACGAACGCAAGCAGGCCGAGGAGGCCATGCGCCGATACGCGGCCATCGTCTCCGCTTCCAAGGATCACATGGCCTTTCTGGATTGCCATTACGTCTACCGCGCGGTCAACGACGCCTATCTGGAGCATCATGGCCTGGCGCTCCACGAGATCGTCGGCCACTCGGTCAGCGAGTTGCTGGGTGCGGAAACCTTCGGGCACATTCGCGACAATCTCGACCTGTGCCTGCAAGGGGAGGTCATCAATTATCAGGCCTGGTTTGTTTTCGCCCACTCCGGTCGCCGCTTCATGGATGTCTCCTATTTCCCCCACCGGATGGAAAACGGCCAGGTGACGGGGTTGGTGGTGGTCTCGCGGGACATCACGGATCGCAAGCAGATGGAGGACGAACTGCGCCGCAGCGAAGAGCAGGCGCGGCGGGCCAACCAGGCCAAGGGAGAGTTTCTGGCCAACATGAGCCACGAGATCCGCACCCCCATGAACGCCATCATGGGCATGTGTTATCTGGCCATGCAGACCGAACTGACCCCGTTGCAGCACCGCTACCTGGAAAAGATTCGCGCCGCCTCCAGCGCCCTGTTGCGCATCATCAACGACATTCTGGACTTCTCCAAGATCGAGGCGGGCAAGCTGGAACTGGAACACGCCCCCTTCGATCTCTATCAGGTGCTGGAGCAGATGGTCAACGGCCTGTTGGCCAAGGCCCACCAGAAAACCGACCTGGAACTCCTGTTGTCCTGCCCCATGGACATTCCGCGGATCCTGACAGGCGACGCCACCCGTCTGGGTCAGGTCCTGACCAACCTGTGCGACAACGCCATCAAGTTCACCGAGCGTGGAGAGATCCTCCTCGCCCTGAAGATGACCGCCGCCGAAGCCCGGCAGGTCACGGTGGAATTTTGTGTGCGGGATACCGGCATCGGCATCTCCGCCGGACAGTTGGCCAAACTGTTCCAGCCCTTCCAGCAGGCCGACACCTCCACCACGCGCAAATACGGTGGCACGGGTTTGGGTTTGACCATCTGCCACCACCTGGTGGAAATCATGGGAGGCACCCTGACCGTGGAGAGCGAGCCGGGCATGGGCAGTCGCTTTACCTGCCGCCTCCGGTTCGGCCTGGACGAGACGACGCCACCACCCCGCCTCTCCTTGCCGGAAGATCTGTGGGGACGGCGGGTGCTGGTGGTGGATGACAATCGAACTTCCAGAGAGATCCTGCTCCACCTGCTCACCGGATTGAATCTGCGCGCCGTGGCCGTGGACGGAGGCGTGGCGGGACTGCTGGAACTGGAACGGGCCACCAGGAAGCGGACCCCTTACGATCTGGTCCTGCTGGACTGGTCCATGCCGGAGATGAGCGGGATCGAAACCGCCCTCTGTCTGTCGGGAGAACCCCGCCCGGCCCCCGTGCCGCATATCCTCATGGCATCCTCTTGGGAGCGGGAGGCGATCATGGGACAAGAAGTGACCGAGGGTGCCAATCAGGAGGTGTTGCTCAAGCCCGTCACCCCGATCGCGCTGCATCAAGCCATCATGACGCTGTTCGACCGCGCGACCGAACCCGAAGGCGCGACCGAACCCGTGGGACGGGACAATCCGGAACCGG
>JADGCR010000368.1 GCA_015228895.1 Magnetococcales bacterium | reverse complement strand
TCCGATCCTCTGGTCCCCCTGCTCTCCACCCTGGAGGCGGTGGACCGGGTGGTGGGGGTGAGCGCGGTGGGGGATGATCCCTGGCACGACTTCTGGACCCTGCCCCTCTCCATCCCCTGGCGTGTGGCCACGACCCTGGACACCATTCCCGCCGCGCTCCCCTATCTCACTCCCTTGCCGGAACGGTTGTCGGAGTGGGAGGGCCGGCTCTCCTGCCTGCCGGGGGTGCGGGTGGGTCTGGTGTGGAAGGGCAATCCCGGATTCATCCACGACGCCACCCGTTCCTTGCCGGGTTTGGAGCTGTTGGCCTCCTGGTGGTCGTTGCCGGGGATCTCGTTTGTCAGTCTGCAAAAGGGGGCCGGGGAGGAGGAGGCCGACCCGCCCCCTGCGGGCCAACCGTTGCTGCATCTGGGGGGAGGGTTGCGGGATTTCGCGGACACGGCGGCCATTGTCCGGCATCTGGATCTGGTGATCTGTGTGGATTCCGCCATCGCCCATCTGGCCGGAGCGTTGGGCAAGGCGTGCTGGGTGCTGCTCCCCTGGCATGAGGATTGGCGTTGGCTGCGGGAACGCGGCGACTCCCCCTGGTATCCGGGGGTGATGCGCCTGTTCCGGCAGCCCGAGCCGGATGCCTGGCCGGAGGTGGTGCGTCAGGTGGGCGCGGCGTTGGCCCGGTTCACCCCGTCATGACCCGGAACGCCATCGGTCAGGCGTTCGCCTGGTATGCCGCCGGTCGGGTCGGGGAGGCGTTGGCTCTGGTCGGGCGGATTCTGGAGGAGGACCCCCCAGACGCGGAGCTGTTGAATCTGGCCGGGGCGTGCCATGCGTGTCTGGAGGAGCCGGAAGCGGCTGAGGCCGCCTATCGGCGGGCCCTGGAACTTCAGCCGGGGCATGCGGAAATCCGCTACAATCTGGGGGTGCTGTTGCGGGGGCAAAACCGTCTGGTCGAGGCCGAGGAGGCGTTGCGCGCCGCGTTGGCGCGCGCCCCGGAGCATGTGGAGTCCCTGGTCAATCTGGGAGACCTGTCCCGCCAGCGCCAGGATTTCATCGAGGCGGAAAAATGTTATCGGGAAGCCCTGCGCCTGAACCCCGACCATGCCGACGCCTGCAACCATCTGGGTGTGCTGCTGAAGGCGTGGCAGCGCCCGGAGGCTGCGGAAGCCATGTTCCGTCAGGCGGTGCGCATCGACCCGGACCATGCCGGAGCCTGTTTCAATCTGGGCAACCTGTTGACCGGGTTGGGCCGGTTGGTCGAGGCCGAAGCCGCTTTCCGGGAAACCCTGCGCCTGCAACCCCGGCATGTGGGCGCGCGGGTCAATCTGGGCAATCTGTTGGCGGGTCAACACCGTTTCGCCGAAGCCGGATCGTTGTTCCGCCAGGCCATGGCCCTCCAGCCTCGGGAGGTGGCGTTGCATGGCAATCTGGGCAACCTGTTGCGGGAGCAGAAGAGGTTCCGGGAGGCTGAAGCCGTTTATTTGCAGGCGTTGGGCATGCGCCCCGACCATGGGGACACGTTATGGAATTTGAGTCTGCTTTATCTGGCCCGGGGTCGTTTCCGGGAGGGGTGGCCGTTGTACGAGGCCCGATATCATCCGGACAAGAGCGACCGGCGCGTGGTGCCCATCGAGGTGGACTTTCCCATGTGGCGGGGGGAGAGTCTGGCCGGTCGTTCCCTGTTGATCCTCCCCGAACAGGGGTATGGGGATCAGATTCAGTTCTGCCGTTATCTTCCGGCGGTTCGGGAGCTTGGGGTTTCCTTTGTCACCCTGGTCTGTCCCGCGCCTCTGGCGGATTTGTTCGCCTCCCTGTCCGGCGTGGACCGCCTGTTGATCCAGACCCCCGGCCAGAGCTATCCGGTACACGATTTCTGGTGTTTTCTGCTCTCCATGCCGGGACACCTTCCCGTCATTCCCGCCACGTTCCCCTATTTGCGTCCTCCGCCAGAGCGTGTCGCCCTGTGGCGGTCCCGACTCCCTGGCCAGGGTTTCCGGGTGGGTCTGGTCTGGAAAGGAGACCCCGAACATCCCAACGACGCCCACCGTTCCCTGCCGGATTTATCCCTGTTGGCCCCTTTGTGGCGGGTACCCGATGTCATCTTCATCAGCCTGCAGAAAGGGAGCGGCGAGGAGCAGGCCCGCAACCCGCCGCCCACCCAACCCCTGCTGCATCCGGGAGCCGCCCTGCAGGATTTCGCCGACACCGCCGCCATTGTGGTTCAACTGGACCTGGTGATCACCATCGATTCCGCCATCGCCCATCTGGCCGGGGCCTTGGCCACGCCCTGCTGGCTCCTCCTCCCCGCCCACGCCACCGACTGGCGCTGGCCCTCAGACCGCACCGACTCCCCCTGGTATCTCCCAAATCATCGCCTTTTCATGCAGCCCCAGCCCCACGCCTGGTCCGAGGTGGTACAGACTGTGGGGGCGGAATTGGCCAAAGTTGCATCCTAAAATACTAGCCAAATGTGGCTGACTTGGCATTTTGTCAAGCAATGCAGGTTTTTTGTGTGTTCGGTTATAAAGTTATCAAATGATTATATTTTCATAAGATTTTTTCTTGGGTAAATGTGTTTTCCGGATAAAAAAATATATTTTTCAGTATGTTGGCGATGAGGTCCAAAAAATATCCAAAAAAATCAGATTTTAAAATATAACTCTTGACTTTTTTATAGGTTTCTGGCAATATACTTAACAATATCTAGTGGGTTGTCTGTGCTG
>JADGCR010000367.1 GCA_015228895.1 Magnetococcales bacterium | reverse complement strand
AGCGGTTTTCAAACTGCAAACCCCGGACAAGTGCGGCGCCTGTCATCTGGAAAACCTCCAATCCTATCGCCATTTCCACCACGGTCAGCTCACCCGGCTCGGCTTTCACCAGTCCGCCAAATGCTTCGACTGCCACGAAAGCCACAAGATCTTGTCCGTCAAGGATCCCCAATCCACGGTGCATCCCGACAATCGCCTGAAAACCTGTCAGCAGTGCCACGATGGCAAAAAACGGCCCCTGGCCACCCAGGGATTCGCCTCCTTCAACCCCCACGCCAACCCGCGGGATTTCGCCCGTCACCCCCAGTTGGCCAGCGCCGCCCGTTTCATGTCCGGCCTGCTTTGGAGCGTCGTCCTCTTTTTCCTCTGCCACTCCGTGCTGTGGTACCACCGGGAACGGCTGGAACGCAAACAAGGCTCCCCCGCGCCGATGCCGGAGGGGCTGCGGTTGGACCCCTCCCGCCAGCACATACAGCGCTTCAGCCCGTTCTGGCGCGCGCTGCATCTGCTGTTCGCCCTGGCGGTGATGACCCTGCTGCTCACCGGCATGACCCTGCCCAAGGCCCACACCGCCTGGGCCGCCGTGGTGAGCCACTGGCTGGGGGGCGCCCAATCCATGGGCGAGATCCATCGTGGCGCGGCCCTGGTGCTGGTGGGCATCTTCGCGACCCATCTCGTCGCGCTCCTGCAACGCCTGCTGCGGGACAGGCAGTTCGCCTGGTTCGGCCCGGACTCGTTGTTGCCCAACAGAAAGGACTTTCTCGACTGTCGCGACATGTTCCTCTGGTTTTTTGGCCGGGGAGAGAAACCCCGCTTCGAACGCTTCACCTATTACGAGAAATTCGATTACTGGGCGGTCTTCTGGGGCATCGCCCTCATCGGGAGCAGTGGGGCGGTCCTGGCCTTTCCCCATCTCGCGGGCAACCATCTGGAGGGTTGGATCTTCAATGTCGCCCTGCTGGTGCATCGGGAAGAGGCCTACCTGGCCGCGCTGTTTCTGTTCACGGTCCACTTATTCAACAACCACTTCCGCCCGGACAAGCACCCCCCCCCGGATATCGTGATGTTCACCGGCCGCCAATCCTTGGAGGCGTTGCGCCGTGACCACCCGGCCCAATTCGAACGACTGCTGGCGGAGGGGAGATTGGCCGACCAGTGCGTCCCTCCCCCCTCCTCCCGGCTGCGGATGGGGGCGATCCTCCTGGGATGGCTGCTCATCGGCTCGGGGATGTTGCTGTTGTTCTTGACCGTCGCATAAGATCCGGCTTAACATTATGCCGGCATAGGAAAAATTTGGCATCCACCCGACAACGCGCACAGGAGACCCACAAGATGGCCAGCATCACCCTGAAAGGCAATCCCATCCATACCTGCGGAGAACTGCCCAAGGTTGGCACACCCGGACCGGATTTCAAGCTCACCAAAATCGATCTGTCCGATGTCACCCTGGCGGATCTGGCGGGCAAACAGGTGGTTTTGAACATCTTTCCCAGCATCGACACCCCGGTTTGCGCCGCCTCGGTGCGTTATTTCAACCGGGATGCGGCGCAACGCCCCAATACGGTGGTGCTGTGCGTCTCGCTGGACCTCCCCTTTGCCCACAACCGGTTTTGCGGCGCGGAAGGGCTGAACGATGTCCTGTCGGTTTCCGAATTGCGCCAGCGGGGCTTTGGCGAGGCTTACGGCGTGCGGATCGTCGATGGTCCCATGGCGGGTCTGCTGGCCCGCGCCGTGGTGGTTCTGGATGGCGCCGGCCGGGTGACCTACACCCAACTGGTGCCGGAAATCGTCCAGGAACCGGACTACGAGGCGGTGCTGCAAGCATTGTAAAAAAACATTTCGCGACTGACAAAAACGGTTGTACAATCTAGCCAGTACGTCATGAATCCAACCGATTTCCAGGCACTGTTGGCACAGTTGCAAAGGTTGACCCCTTTGCAACGCCAACAGGCCATGGACGCCCTCACGGAACTGGGTTCGACGCCGCCCCACGCGGAACTCACGGACGCCTTGCGCCAGTGGCGCAAACGGGTGGGTCTTTCACAAGACGAGGCTTCGGCCAAACTGGGTGTCTCCCGCACCCTGTTGTCGGAAATCGAAAACCACAGGAGAACACCTTCCAGAAAACTCGTGCAACGCATCCGGGATTTGATCAAGGTCACCACGATGAACATACCAGAAAACGATTTGTGGGCCTCCGTCATGGAACAGGCCCTGGCCGACCTTGCCAACAGACAGCATCGTCAGAAGGCGTTTCTCTGGTTTTCCAGTCGGGACGTTCAGCCCGGCTCCTTTCTGTTCATCTGTGACGCCCTCAACCTGGACGCCAACAAGGTGCTGGCATTCGCCAAACAGCGCAAAATGGCCACATTCGCGGTCAATTCCGCCTCATCCACCAGTCGGGTGGTGTTCAAACCCCCCGCCCCCCGACAGGAGATCGACCTGACCGCCCTGCAGCGTCAGGATGCTCCCATCCAGGAGGATCTCGCGCAACAGTTGAGCCGGTGGCGCAAGGAACGGGCGTTTTGCACCCAGACGGAAGCGGCCTCCCGTCTGGGCATCAGCCAGTCCAGCTACTCGGACATCGAAAGAGGGGACAAGCTCCCTGCGGAAAAACTCGCGCAACAGATCCGGGAGATGATCCGGGAAAATCCGCCCGACCCACCCCCCGCCCCATGACCGCCCCCCCGTCTCCCATC
>JADGCR010000366.1 GCA_015228895.1 Magnetococcales bacterium | reverse complement strand
TTTTGCAATAATTATGCCTCATTTTTTTTGACATTCTTCCTTGCCATGTTCTCAAATGCTGCCGATAAGGAAATGATGGAGTGGCAGTATACACTTTAAATAAGTGTGATGAGGTTTCTGGAGTATTCGATGGCAAAACGAGACACCTTTTTTTCCAGGGATGGCTGGCCGGCCCGTCTGACCCCTTTTTCCCTGGTCGCGGACTCCGTATGGGATCTGCTGCTGGTCTCCCTGATGCTCAACATCCTGGCCCTGGTGTTGCCTTTGACCCTGTTGCAGGTCTATGATCGCATTCTTCAGTACGAAGCGGTGAGCACTTTGAGCCTTTTGTTGATGGGCGTGGTGCTGGCCATGCTGTTGGAGTCCCTGTTGAAGATGGGACGCTCCTACATCGGGGCCTGGCTTGGCGCCCGCTTCGAGCACAAGGCGGGGGTGAGCGCCATGGAACGGTTGTTGTCTTCCAACCTGGCCGATTTCGAGCGGGTGGGTTCCGGGGTCCATCTGGAACGCTTGAACGCTTTGAACGTGATCAAGGATTTTTATTCCGGAAGCGCCGTGCTGGTGATTCTGGATCTCCCGTTTGTGTTGGTGTTTCTGATCCTGATCTATCACCTGGCCGGGTATCTGGTGCTGATTCCCATGATTTTGTTTGTGCTGTTTTTGTTGTTCACCATCTACCTGGGCGCCCGTCTCCACCATGCGGTTTCCGAGCGCATGAAAGCGGACGACATCCGCATCAATTTCATCATCGAGGTGCTGTCCGGCATTCACGCGGTCAAGTCCATGGCCATGGAGGCCATGATGCTCAGGCGTTACGAACGGTTGCAGGAAGCCTGCGCCGCCGGGGCGCAGAAGGTGGGAATCGAGGGGGCCGACGCCCAGACCATCGGGGCCTTTTTTTCCCAGTTGACCACCGTGGCGGTGGTGGCCTTCGGCAGCATTCTGGTCATCAATCACGAATTGACCATCGGCGGTTTGTCCGCCTGCAGCATGCTTTCCGGTCGCGCCATACAGCCATTGCAACGGGCGGTGGGGATCTGGGCGCGCTTTCAGACCATCCGGGTGGCCAGGACCCGGCTGAACGCCATTTTCGAACTGAAACCCGATGTGCCTCCGGGGACTCCGGCCATTCCGGAACTGCGGGGCAGGGTGGTGTTGCAGAATGTCAGCTTCTCCTTTCCCGCCGACAAGGGGGATCGGCGCGACCGGGACAATCAACCCCCCAAACCACCCCACAAGGTGATCGACAACGTGAGTCTGGTGGTCGATCCGGGGGAGACCATCGCCATACAAGGAGCCAGCGGCAAGACCACCCTGCTGTGGTTGATGATGGGAGCCATCCGTCCCACCGAGGGCAAGGTGTTCCTGGATGAACATGACCTGTCCCGGTTCGACCCCAGTTCCTTGCGTTTCCAGGTCGCCTACATGCCCCAGGTGGGCATGTTGTTCAAGGGAACGATCCTGGAGAACATCCACATGTTCCGGCCCGAATGGGCGGACCTGGCGATGGAGACCGCCCACAAGCTGGAACTGGAGGATTTCATCTCCAAACTCCCCAGAGGCTACGAGACCATCATCGACGACGGGGCCGACGAAACCATTCCCAGGGGGATCAAGCAGCGCATCACCATCGCGCGGGCGCTGGTCTCCTCCCCCCGCATCGTGTTGTTCGACGAGGCCAATACCGCCATAGACAGCAGTGGCGACGAAAAATTGAAGACGGTGCTGGAGTCCATGCATGGCAAGGTGACCTTGATCATGGTCACCCATCGCCCCTCCCTGGAAAAACTGGCGGATCGGGTCTACGAACTCAAGCACGGCGTCTTGACCCTCAAGCCTCCCAGGGCGCCGTTCGTCCAGCCTCGGACCCCGGCCCCCACGCCGGCGTTCGGCAAGGGGAGAGCATGACCAATACCGTGTCCATGGAGTCCGAGGACCGGGAACTGGAGGCCATTCGCCAGATGATCCGCCCCAGACAGCCGGTCACGGGCCTCTTGGGAGAGTTTTCCCGGCTTTCCGATTTCGGGGCCTGCATGATTCCCTTGCTGATGGCCCTGGGTTATCGTGGGGATATGCGTCACATCGCCGAATCGTTGCCTCATTTCGCCGAGACCCTGGATCTGACCGGACTGCGCAACATGATGGCAAATATGACTTATATCAGCAGGCCCGCCAGACTCGCCTTCAACACCATCGATCCCCGTCTGATGCCCTGTCTGTTCGTGCCGGACCGCCAGGCCGCCATGGTGCTGCTGAAAAGAAAACGGGATGGGATGATCCTGTTCAACGGATCTACGGGAGAGGTGGAACGGATGCCTCTGGCCGCCATTTCCGGGACCGCCTATTTCTTCGAGGTCATGGACCTGGAGGAGCGGGCCTCCAACCAGAAGCGGTTGGGCTGGTTTTACATGGTGGCGGAACGTTTTCAGCAGTTGATCGTCTACATCATGATGGTCACTTTTTTCATCACCCTGTTGCAGATCGCCTCTCCTTTGTTCGTCATGGCGGTCTATGACCGGGTGGTGGGCAGCCGTTCCCTGGAGACCCTGACCCATCTGCTCATCGGCATCTCCTTCGTGATGCTGTTCGACTGGTTGTTGCGCAAGATCCGCTCCCGGATGCTCATGTATGTCGGCGCCCGCATGGACAGCATCGTCAGCAATGCCATCTTCATGCGCATTCTTTCCCTGACGCCCAGTTTCACCGAGCGGGCGCCGACCGGGGCCCA
>JADGCR010000365.1 GCA_015228895.1 Magnetococcales bacterium | reverse complement strand
GATCGGAGGGGCGTTCCACCCTGACCGCCATCTCCTCCTGGAGGGCGGGCTGCGGGCGGACACGATTGGCAGGCGCCTGGAGGCAACCCTGCAACCCCGTTGTCAACAAGAGGCACACCCCGCACAACCGTCGGGTCCAGAGCTGTCTTACCGTCATTTTGTCCATGATTTTGCCACGCAACCGTCAAGTTTCCAAGGAATGGTTGCGTTAATGCAAAATGCATACCGACACCATTCAATGGGAGACCGGCTGCCATCCGGGGTGATCGAAGTGGCGTCCGTAGAGGTCCAGCGCATGCACCACCTTGGCGGCTCCGGAGGCTTGCATGCCGATCTCCTGGAGGGCCAGGGCGCCCTGGATCACCCCCCCCAGCACGATGTGCAACTGGGCATCGGCCTCAGGGGTGAGTTTGCAGTTGCGGGTGATGAAGTTGACGTGGCTGTGGAGCTTTTTGGCCAGGGCGGAATACTGTTTGGGTTTCTGCGTGCCAGCATGGATGCGGGGCAGGGCTTCCCTGATATCCCGTTGAATGTTCTCCATCCCTTTGCGCAACGGGGCGTCGGTCTGCCACGGGTTGCCTTTGTTCAAGGTCAATCCGGATTCCGTCTTGACCGGCAACGTGTGGGAGTCGGGTTCGACCGCGGACCAGCCGCAATGGGCGCCACCCGTCACCAGGGTGGCCACCAGACCAAGACGCAGGAAAAATGGGAAGCATGACATGATGGGTTGGCCTCGCTGTATCAAAGTAGGGGCTTTCCAGTAACCAAGGCAAATTACATGAAATCGAAATGCTTTGCAAATAAATTAACCTGATGTAACCTGTCGCCCACGACGCTTCTTGCAACCCATTCTTTTGAAAAAGGTCAAAAACATGAACATGCGACATCGACTTATGGTGGTCCTGACGGGCCTTTTCGTCACACTGTCCGGAGTTCCGGTGGCCGGTGCGGAGGAGATTGCCGGGGAGGGTCAGGTCAAAGCCGTGGACGCGCCAAAGCGCACGGTGAATCTCGCTCATGGACCCATCGCCACCTTGGGATGGCCCGCCATGACCATGGATTTCGCCATGGCGCCGGAAGTTGATCCGAACGGATTGCGTCCAGGACAGAAGATTCGGTTTCATCTGACCAAAACCCCGGACGGTCAATACCGGATCAGCAAAATCACGCCCCTGCCCTGATCGACGGAACAGGGGATCAAAAGGTGGTGGATGTCCCGGGCTGGAAGTTGCGCGCCCGCTCCTGGGCCTGGGCCAGTTCGGCCTGGGACATCCGCTTCACCAGACCGTCCCGCTCCCGGATGGCGTTTTCGTCCCCCTGGGAAGCGGCCAGATTGAGCCACATGTGGGCTTCCACGTTGTCCAGTCCCACACCCTGCCCCTGACGGAACATCATGCCCAGATTGTATTGGGCGGTGACGTTCCCCTGTTCCGCGGCCTGACGGAACCAGTGCTCCGCCTGCTTGTAGTCCTGCAACACCCCCCGGCCCTTCTTGTACAGCAGGGCCAGATTGTTCTTGCCCACCGCGTTGCCCTGTTCGGCGGCCGAACGATACCACTTGATGGCCTCCTCGAAGGATTGGGGAACCCCCAGACCCTGTTCGTGCATCAGACCCAGATTGCTCTTGGCCTCCCCGTCCCCCAGGTCGGCGGCCTTGCGCAACCACCGGATCGCCTCCTGGAAATCCTGGGGCACTCCCTGGCCCTTTTTGTAGATCATGCCAAGGTGATAGGGCGATTTGGCGTAGCCCTGTTCGGCGGCCTGCCGCAGCCAGTGGGCCGCCTCCCTGGAGTCCTGCGGTCCACCCTGTCCCTGCTCCAGCATCAGTCCCAGATTGTGCTGCGCCGTGACGTTCCCCTGTTCCGCCGCCTTGCGGAACCACCTTCTGGCCTCCGTCAGGTCCTGGGCCACCCCCTCGCCATTGTAATGGAACAGAGCCAGATTGTTCTGCGCCGCGGCGTCGCCCTGTTCCGCGCCCTGACGATAGTTTTGATACAACGCATCGAAATGTCCGGAGGGCGCGGCCACGCCGTGACCGGAGGCGAACAGAGCCATGACGACAACCATGAGCGGGACGCAGGGGTTCATGCCGGTTCTCCAGGACGGGTGATCAACGAGGATCGTGGGAATCAAGGGTCTCAATGATGCCTTTATTGCCACATCCGTCCTGGATTGGCAACCATCATTTCCCAAAAAAAATCCCCACTGGCTCTTGTCGCTCCTTCCATGCTATGCTGTGGACTCCATTAACGACATGTTGGATGCGACCAAGGAGGACCGGATGCGTTTTGGCCTGATCCCGCTGATTGTGTCACTGCTCTGTCCGGTTGACCTGCCGGCGACGGAACCGCTCCCGGAACCGGTGGGGGCCTCGGTGGAAGAACTGCTCACCCTGGCCAAACAGACGAATCCGGAGCGGACGGCGGCCAGCCTGGAAGCGGACGCGGCGGCGGCCCGCGCCCAGGGGGCCGGAGCGCTGCCCGATCCCATGTTCCGCTGGACCCTGGACGAGATTTCCAAGAACGACAACGGCCTGCCCGGTCGGGTGGCGGTGGAGAAATACACGTTCCAGCAAACGATCCCCTGGTGGGGCAAACGGGAGTTGCAACAGGGGATCGCCGCGGCCCAAAGCGAGAACGCCAAGGGAAAACTCGCGGAGGTGGAGGCGGACATCGCCCTGCGCATCAAGACCGCCTACGCCGATTATCACCGCGCCCATCTCTCCATGGAC
>JADGCR010000364.1 GCA_015228895.1 Magnetococcales bacterium | reverse complement strand
GACGCCTTGTTGCGTTACCAGGAAAAGCTCTCCGCCAGTCGGGTCGCCATCATCGAATACGATGAAAAGATCCTCAACCGGATGCGGGAGCGCTATCCCCAGCCGTTCATCCACTGGATTCATGGGGATATCCTGCAAATCGCCGGGATGGGTCTGGCCCCGGAGTTCGATCTGGTGTTTCTCATGGACATGCTCCACGAGGTCTACTCGTTTTATGGACGACCGGATCGGGATCTGGGTAGCCAGGTGGATCACGCCCTGGGTTTGGGGTATGTGCGCCAGGCCCTGGAGAACGTTCTGACCCTCATGCGGCCCCGGTGCGGGATCGTGATTTCGGACAACGTGCTCTGTCCCGAAAATCATGAGGTGCGGGTCCGTCTGCGGCGTCCGGCGGTTGTGGAGGCGGTGCGTTGTTTTTTTGCCGGTTACGCCACCCGGCGCATCGCCCACGCCTTTCCCGCGCCGGAGGTGATGACCCTCAATGCCCGTGACTTCTGCATCCTGTTGACCCAGTACAACAAAATCAGGGAGCGCAACTGGACGCGGTGGAACGTGGAGCGTCACGAGATTCATCAATACATGACCCTGGACGAGTATCGGCGGACCTTCGCCGAACTGGGGTGCGACCTGCACGCGGTCATCGGCACCCCGGACGCCACCGTCGCGGAGTGGAACGAGGATTTCGAGGTGCTCGACGGACTGGAACGGATTCCGGAAAAACGGATCACCCTGTTGGCCATGCGTCGGGAGGTCAGCCGGTAATGTCCAGGGCGCGGGTGGCGGTCATCATGCCCGGCTTCAACGTCGGCCCCACGGTGGAGCGGGCGTTGCTGGCCCTGGAGCCGTTCGTGGGGGCCGGGATCGACGCGGTGGTTTTCATCGACAACCACAGTGCGGACGATACCAGGGAAAGGGTGGGGCGGATACAGGCCCGCAATCCGGTTCTGGGACCGGCGCTGACCCGGATCGAGAATGCCCGGAATCACGGTTACGGCGGCAGCATGAAGATCGGACTGGCTCATGTCCTGGGGCGGGATTTCACCCATTGCCTGTTTCTCCACAGCGACGACCAGGGGGACAACGCCCGGATCGCCGCCGGCTTTCTGGAGGTTTTGCGCCGCGAGCCGGAGGTGGAGTTGATTCTGGCCAGCCGTTTTCATCCCCGGGCGCAGGTCGGGGATTACAGTCTGATCCGTCGCCTGGGCAATGGTGGTTTCAATCTCCTGATGCGTTTCGTCACGGGGGTGGGTCAGAGCGACGCCGGGACCGGCATCGCCTGCATGCAAACCCGCCTCGCGGGGGAGGCGCCTTATCCGAACTTCAGCGACGGCCTGTTCTTCAATCTCATGCTGAATGTGTTTCTGCTGCGGCGACAGGGAGTGCGCTGTGTGGAGATCCCGTTGCGCTGGGCCGATTCCAGCATTGGTTCCACGGTGGTGCCCTGGCGTCATGTGGTCACCATGTCCACCCTGCTGCTGGGCTATGGTGTGCGTCGTCTGAGGGGCCACCCCGGTTTCGTTGACCCGCGCGGACCCCGTGCCGATTGGCTGGAGGAGTATCCCCATCTCATCGCCCCAACCCTGAAAGAGTTGCCATGAAGAACACGGCGTTACTGAAACCCAAGGCTTTCGTTCTGGATGTGGACGGCGTGATGACCACCGGGCAGTTTCACTACACCTCCGAGGGCAAGGGGGTGAAGATCTTCGGCCCGGATGACAGCGACGGTCTGATGCTGCTCAAACCCTACCTGGAGATCCGTTTCATCAGTGGGGACAAACGGGGATTCGCCATTTCGAAAAAGCGGATCGTGGACGACATGGGCTATCCGCTGGATCTGGTCAGCGTCACCCATCGCATCGACTGGATCCGGGAACGGTACGATCCCGCCGAGGTGGTCTTCATGGGGGATGGCATTTTTGATGGACATGTGCTGACCCAGGTGGGCTATGGCATCGCGCCGGCCAACGCGGGCACCCCCACCCGGAACTGCGCCGATTTCGTCACCAGCCGGAGCGGGGGGGATCGGGCGGTCGCGGAGGCCTGCCTGCACCTCCTGGAGAGATTCTTCACGCCTTTCGATGCCACCATGCATGCCAGGAAGTATGTGTCGGACGGATGATCCCTCTTGTACCCTCCTGGGCGCCTGCAACCCCCGCCCATGTTTCACGCGCACAATAGCGTGTTTCATGAACGCAACACCTTGGCCGCTCCCCGGCCGGGGGCGTCCGGCCTCCCGGTGACAGACCACCCCGGTCGCCTCGACAGGGTTGCGCGCTTGCGCTTGGCTGTATTATTGCAATATATCTCGTGAAAGCGTTTTGGCCGGTCTTTGGGCAGCTTGTTTCTCTCAGCCAATTCACCTATCGGGAATCATTCATGAGCATATTCCATTCACTGGGTCATAGAATCTTGATCGGATTGCTGCTGTTTGGCACCATTCTCCTGGCAATTTCCTATCAGTTGTCACTGGAAACCCGCAAGATCCATCAACAGGCCATGGCCGACCACAGTTTCCTGAGCCTGCTGAATACGGTGCTGGAGGTGCGCCGGTTCGAGAAGAATTATTTCATGTTCCACGAAAGAAATTATTTTGATAGCGCCTTGAGTTACCTGGATCAGGCCGAACACCAGCTGCTCGAATACCGCACAGCCTTTCTCGCGCGTCCTGACGGGGCGACCGTGCTGAATGAGATGTCCTCCCTGGTGAAGGCGTATCGGGAAAAGTTCCTGCAATACTCCACCCT
>JADGCR010000363.1 GCA_015228895.1 Magnetococcales bacterium | reverse complement strand
CGAGGCGGTTTACCGGGAGGCGATCCGGATCCAGCCGGAATGTGCGGAGTCGTTTGCCAATCTGGGGGCGTTGCTGCGCGACCGGGGGCGGTTTTTACAGGCGGAAGATTGTTTTCTGAATGCCTTGCGGCTCAACCCGGCCCATGTCAGCGCATACAACAATTACGGCATCATGCTTTGCGAGTTGGATCGTCTGGAGGAGGCTGAAACGGCCTACCGGAATGCAGTGCGTATCCGTCCGGGTTTCTCGGATGCGTGGTCAAATCTGGCGCTTCTGCTGTTGAAAGAGGGCCGTTTTGAGGAGGGGTGGCGCATGCATGAATTCCGTCATCATCCGGAGCGGTTGGAGCGCATTGTCGTCATGCCGGATTTGCCTTTTCCTCTCTGGCAGGGAGAGGATCTGACTGGAAAAGCGTTGCTGGTGTTGCAGGAACAGGGGGTCGGTGAGTGCATCCTTTATGCTGGCATGTTGCCGGAAGTGCTCCATCGGGGCGCTGCGCGCGTGGTTTTGGCGTGTGATGCCCGTTTGGTTCCGCTCTTTGAACGTTCGTTTCCCGCACTGGAGTTTGCCGGGGTGGGTGTGGAACATTTGGAGGATTTGTCGGCCTTGCCTTGTGACTGGTTTGTGCTGATGGGCTCCATGGGACGCTGGCTGCGACCGGATCGCGATTCGTTTCCGGGGTTGGTCTCCTATCTGACGGCCGATGCCGGAAAGGTGGGCCGGTTACGGAACCGGTATCGGCGTCCCGAAGGGGGGCTCTTGGTCGGAATCGCCTGGCACAGCGCCAATCCCCGATTCGGCGCGAAGAAATCCACCTCACTGATGGAGTTGCGTCCCTTGCTGGAACTTCCGGGTTGCACCTTCGTCGATCTCCAGTACGGCGACACCCGGGCCGAACGGGAGGCGTTCAGCCGGGAAACCGGGATCGGGATCCTGCATGACGACGCCATCGACCAGATGACGGATCTGGATAGCTTTGCCGCCCAGGTGGCGGCCATGGATTGCGTGGTGACCATTTCCAACACCACCGCCCACATGGCCGGCGCTTTGGGGGTACCGACCCTGCTCCTGCTTTGGCGTGGACCGCTTTGGTACTGGGCGGCGGATCGGGAGGATTGTTTGTGGTATCCATCCGTGCGGATTTTTCGTGCCCAGGCGGAAAAGGGGCTGGACATGGATGCTATTGTAAGTTATCTTGCCGACTTGTTGATCGTGCGGGAGGGGCGTACATGAATTCAGGGAGTCCGTTTGATGCGAAAAATCAGTGAAAAAATCGATGCCATCACCGGGATCAAGCCGGAGCAGCGCACACCGACGCCGCCCTGTCCGAAAGCCTGCAAGATCGAACTGACCGGACGTTGCAATCTCAAGTGCTCCTTCTGCGCCACCTCCAAGAACCTGAGGGACAAGCAGGACATGGACTGGGATTTCTACTGCCGTCTGCTGCGGGATTTCCGGCAGTCCGGGGGGCAGGAGGTGGGGATGTTCTATCTGGGCGAGTCGATGATGCTCCCCTGGCTGCCCAAGGCGATCCGGGAAGCCAAGGAGGTGGTGGGGTTCCCTTACGTCTTTCTCACCACCAACGGCATCAACGCCACCGCCAAAAAGGTGGAAGAGTGCATGCGTGCCGGTCTCGACAGCCTCAAATTCTCCCTCAACTACGCCAGCGCCGAACAGTTCGCCGAGATCGCCCGGGTCAAAGCCGTGCTCTTCGGCACCCTGGTGGACAACATCAAGCAGGCGCGCCGCATCCGGGACGAGCACGGCTTCAATTGCGGTCTCTATGCCTCCTACATCTCCTACGATGGGGAACAGGGGCGGCGCATGCAGTCCCTCACCGACGAGCTGACCCCCTACCTGGACGAGATCTATGCCCTGCCGCTTTACTCCCAGGCCGACCTCACCGGCAAGGAGAACAAGGAGGCCGGCTGGTTCGTCAGCGGCGGTAATCCGGGCCGCGTGGGCAATCTGCGCGATCCGGTGCCCTGCTGGTCCCTCTTCACCGAGGCCCGGGTCACCTGGGATGGCCGCCTGAGCATGTGCTGCTTCGACCACGACGAACGCTTCAATGCCGGCAACCTCAACGAACACTCCTTCATGGAGGTATGGCATTCCCCCAAATTCCAGGCGTTGCGCAAGGAGCATCTGACCGGCGACGTGCGCGGCACCGCCTGCGAGCAGTGCATCTCCTATTCCGTGCTTTCCTGAATCAGGAACTGCGGGGTCGTGAGACCCCGCATCGGTTCCAGGCTCAGCGCAAACCAGGATTTTCCGACGTTTTCCCACCGCGCGGCACCACAAAAAATGATTGACAGGGTTGGGATGAAATTGCAATAGAAGAACTTGCAATTTCTTTTTGCTCTTGCCATTGGGAGGGTGGTCATGCCGGACGGTTTGCAAAGTGGGATGATGCTCCCGGAGCATTTGGATGCGATGCAAACCGAGCGGCTGGACCAGTTGCGCAGGGAGACCGGAGCGGGTTTCGTGCGTGTGGTGGAGCTGTTTCTCGACAACCTTGCACCGCGCATCGAAGCTCTGGAACAGGCGTGGCGTGACGGGGAGCGGGATGTGTTGCGTCAGCAGGCCCACAAACTCAAAGGGAGTTGCGCCACTTTCGGAGCGTTGCGCCTGGCTGCCTTGTGCGCGCAAATGGAAGAGCTCGTGGATGTCGGGGGTGTTTCATACCCATACGCAGCCGACGGCGGAACAAGGCGGCAAGGAGCGCGCGACGCGACCGTACAAACCA
>JADGCR010000362.1 GCA_015228895.1 Magnetococcales bacterium | reverse complement strand
GGCGTGCCGTCCATCAATTCCGCCTCGAAGATTTCGATCGCCTCCTGTCCGTTGGAAGCCACGTCGCAATGGGCGAAAGGTTTGATGATTTCGGCGAGCAGGGTGCGGTTTTCCGCGATGTCGTCAACGATCAGTGTGTTCATAAGTTTCGAATGATCCAGGAAAACGAGATTTGGGTGAAATTATGGAATGTCTGAGGATCATTATAAACGTTCGTGAGAGTTTTGCAGCAAAAAAAAAGCCGGGAATGACGACACGATTCCCGGCGCTTGGCGTTCAGTGTTGACAGTGGCTCAGGCGGGCGTCTGTTTGCTCTTGGTTTTCAGGTCAATCCATTTGTATGCCATGAGAATGAAACCCAGGGCGATGAAGGCCCCCGGCGGCAGAATGAATCCCAAAGCGGGTTGGAAACTGGCGTCGAACAGGCTGTGTCCCAACAATTGACCGGAGCCCAGGATCTCCCGGACTCCCCCCAGCAGCACCAGAGCCAGGGTGAATCCCAGTCCGGTGAAGATGCCATCCAGGATGGAGTGGATGATGGAGTTCTTGGAGGCGAAGGCTTCCGCCCTCCCAAGGATCACGCAGTTGACCACGATGAGGGGAATGAACAATCCCAGCACCTTGTGCAGGTCATGCACGAAGGCGTTCATGGACAGGTCGATGATGGTGACGAAGGAGGCGATGATGATGATGAAGGCCGGAATGCGCACATCGTTGGGGATGACCTTGCGCACCATGGCCACAACGAGATTGGAGCCCACCAGCACGGCTGTCGTGGCCAGTCCCATGCCAATGCCGTTTTCCACCGAAGTGGAGACCCCCAGGGTGGGACACATGCCCAGCAACTGGACAAAGATGTTGTTGTTGCTCCAGAGTCCGTTGACGATGATCTCTTTGCTGCTGGTCTCGCTCATTGGACAGCCTCCGATTTCGGGGTTTTGAAGATCCGTTCCTGGTGTTCCACAAAAAATTCCAACCCTTTCTTGACCGCGCCCACAATCGCCCTGGGGGTGATGGTGGCTCCGGCGAACTGATCGAAGTCGCCTCCATCCTTCTTGACCGCCCACTTGATGTTCTTCAGGGTTTTGCCCGCGAAGGATTTGGGCCAGTCGGTCTTCACCGCCTTGTCTCCCAGTCCGGGGGTTTCCGCGTGGGAGACGATCTGAATGCCGGTGACGGCGCCTTCCGCCGTCACGCCAACCAGAATGTCGATGTTGCCGGAATAGCCGTCCGGGGCGGAGACCATGAAGGCGACGGAGTGGGCGGCGCCGCCCTTGCGGGCACGGTAGAATGGAACCGGCTTGGCCTTGCGGTTGATTTTTGGATCGCCAATCTGGATGAAGTCGGTCTCAGGGGCGTTGTCGAACCCTTTGGGCAGAACCTGCTGCAGGGCCGCGAGCAGCTCCTGACGTTTCGATTCGGCGATTGGAGCGCGGGTGATCTCTTCCACCCCGGCCAGAATGGCGGTGGCGATCAGGCCAACGACCATCAGGATCACACCCATCTTCAAAAAATGCGGCATTGTCGGCCTCCTATGCTTTCGCTTTCACTTGGCCGTAGATCACGGGCCGTGAATACTGGTCGATGAGTGGCACGGCTGCATTCATGATCACGATGGCGAACGAGACCCCTTCCGGATATCCGCCCCAGGTGCGGATGATGTAGGTAAGCAGCCCGCATCCGAAACCAAAGAGCAGTTGACCTTTGGGAGTGACCGGCGAGGTAACCATGTCCGTGGCCATGAAGAAGACGCCGAGAATCAAACCGCCAGTGACCAGATGAAACACGGGATCCGGGTATTGGGTCGGGTCGATCGTCCAGAAGATGGTGGCTGGCAGCAGGGTGCCCGCCAGCATGGTGACGGGGATGTGCCAGGTAATGATCTGCTTGTGCAGCAGATAGAGACCGCCCAGGGTCAGCAGAATCGCCGAGGTCTCCCCCAGGGAGCCCTTGATCATGCCCCCCGCGGCGGCCAGGAAACTGAAGGCGTAAGCGCCATCCAAGGCTTCCTGCACCGTCTTCCCCATTCCGGTCAGGGTGCGGTACTGTCCCAGAGGGGTCGCGGTGGAAACGGCGTCCAGGAGTTCCGGCACGTTGTAATGGCCGGAAACGATCATGGCCAGACCTTCGGCCAGGGAGTGGGCCTGATCGCTGAACAGAGGCTCCGGTGCGGGCCAGGAGGTCATTTGCACCGGAAAGGAGATCAGCAGAAAGACGCGGGCGATCAGGGCCGGGTTGAACATGTTGTAACCCAGACCTCCATACAGATGCTTGCCCAGCAGGATGGCGAAGAACCCTCCCACCACGCAGATCCACCAGGGCGAGTTGGGAGGCAGGGTCATGGCCAGCAACAGACCGGTCAGGGCCGCGGACTGGTCCGTCAGGGTGGAGGGCCGGTCGCGAACGAGGTTGATGATGCGTTCCGTGACCATGCAGGTGACGGTGGTGATCACGATCACGAACAAGGCCTGCCAACCGAACACCATCACTCCCAGGACCGCGGCGGGGATGAGCGACCAGATCACGGCGCTCATGATCTTCGGAATGGCGTTGCCCGCGTGCACATGCGGGGATGAGGAAACCCTCAATGGAATAGTACTCATGGCGCGTTTTTCTCTCTGACCGTTCTGATGGCGGTTGTCATGCGAGCCTGCGAAAACCAAAACTCAGTGGAGGGCGTGGGGGCCATGGGGTTTCTCCCAGACCCAGGATTGCAGGGATTGCCCCGTGGGGATCATTTCGATGCAATCCA
>JADGCR010000361.1 GCA_015228895.1 Magnetococcales bacterium | reverse complement strand
CTGCTGATCTCCACACCCGGCACCCTGGGTGGGGTGGGGGTCGGCCTGCTGGCCCCCTTCCTGCTGCTCTCCGGGGAACTGGCAGTCCCTTTCGCGGACTACCTGGAGTCTGTGCTGGCCATCGCCATGTCGGGTTGCGCCCTGGGGATCCTCTCCGGCCTGCTCTATTCGTTGGGACCATTGTGGGGGACGCGGACCATCGCCCCCGGCAGCCTGCTGCGCGCGGTCCATTGGAGCGGAGACATGAGGTTTCTCCACTGGAAGTGGCGCTGGGGTCTCCCGGTGTCCGGCGCCCTCGGCTGCGCCCTGCTGCTGGCCTGGCAGAACGGCTGGCGGGTCGGCGTGCTGTTTGCCGCGGAATTGGCCATCATCCCGGCCTTTCTCTGGCTGCTGGCCATGGGAGCCAGGGCGTCGCTGAGGCGCCTTTCTCCCGCCAACCTGACCGTGCGTCTGGCGGTGCGGGGGGTGATCGCTCCGGGAGCCGACTTCATGGGAACGGTCATCTCCCTGGGGTTGGGAGCGGGCGTGGTGTGCGCGATTCTCTTCCTGGAACAGAATCTTCATCGGCAGATGGTGTCGCGACTGCCGCAACGGATACCCGGATTTTTCCTGATCGACCTCCATTCGGATCAGGAAGCCCCCCTGCGATCATGGGCCGAACCGTTTCTCCGTGAGCCGAAAGATCTCCAGACCACGCCGGTGGTGCGGGGTCGGATCCAGTCGCTCCAAGGGATGCGCGTCACCCCGGAATGGGTCGCGGGCCATCCCCAGGCGTGGCGTTTCAGTCGGGACTATGTGCTCACCTGGTCCCAGGAGTTGCCCCCCGGCAACCGTTTGACCGCGGGGCGGTGGTGGTCGGGATCACACGTCCATGAGGCCAGCGTGGAACAGGAAATGGCGCGGGCCTTGGGGCTGAAAATCGGTGATGAAATCAGCTTCGACATCCTGGGTGTGGAGGTCGCGGCCCGTGTTTCCAGCCTGCGGGAGGTCCAGTGGTCCGACATGGGACTCAATTTCTTTGTGGTCTTCTCTCCCGCGGTCCTGCAGGGGGCACCTTTCTCCTGGCTGGGGAGCGTGGTGGTGGAACCGTCTCGGGAGGAGGAATTCCGCGCGGCGCTGGTGCGACGTTTTCCCAATGTTTCCACCCTCGCGGTCCGGGAGGTGATGGAAGCCGCCCAAGCCATGCTGGCGCGGCTCATCGACTCGGTGCGTCTGGCGGGTGCCATGGCGGCCATGGCGGGTTTGACCGCGTTGGGGGTCACCGTGACCCTGACCCGGCGACGTCGCGCCAGGGAGGCGGCCATTCGGCGTCTGTTGGGGGCGACACGCGGGGAACTGGCCCGCACCGCCCTGGTGGAGTATCTCCTGCTGGGAGTGATCGCCTCTCTGGCCGGGGTGGCGGTGGGTCATGGGGTGACCGGAGGTGTCACCTGGTTGTTGTTCAAGGATGTGTGGGAATGGTCGCCCCTGTGGACCCTGGCGACCTGGGGGGGCGGCGTGCTCCTGATCGCCCTGGTGGGCTTCGTCACCGCCCGGGGAGAACTGGCGGCCCCGGTCATGGCGGCGTTGCGCGGGCACGATTGATCGATGATCAGCTTGGCTGGGCCTTTTTCATCATGATGGTCCCTTCCAGGGTGTTGAAAATGATCTTGCGGCTGTAGTCCCCACCCATGTCGGAGGCCACGATGGGAATCCCTTCGCGGGCCAGACAGTCCACCGCCACCTCGATGTTGCGCTCCCCCACGTTGAGCAGTCCGGATTCACTCTTGATGACCGCTCCCCCGCCAAACACCTTGGCCACGATGTTGCGCTTCATGCACCCCATCTCATCCATCCGTTCGATGAGTTTCGTGATGGCGATGTTGCCGAATTTGGGGGATGGCAGGCCGTCACCGTTCCACAAGGGCAGTTTGTAATGATTCATGCCGCCTTCCTTGCGGAAGCGGTCCCACAAACAGACCGCGATGCAGGAACCAAGCACCGTGGTGATGATATACGCACCGTTTTGCGCAAACAGGGTGCCTGGCATCAGAAAGGGTTTGGATGGATCTCCGCCAATGCTCATCGCTTCAGAACGCCTCGCCTCCGTCATCGTCACCAAACAGAAAATCGTTGCCATCGACGGAAAAGGCGTCCGCATCGACGTCGGATTGCAATTCTGGGATCGAGATGGTGAACGTGGCCCCCATTTTTTCCGGTGAGTTCACGGACACGGTACCCTGCATCAGATCCAGGACGGCCTGGGTGATGGAGAGTCCGAGGCCATGCCCCTTGTGACTTTTGCGCATGCCCGACTCACCCTGCACGAAGCGGTCGAACAGACGATGCACCTCGGACATGTCGATGCCCACGCCCGTATCCGTGACCGACAAAACCAGCGAGTCCTCCACCCTCTGGGCCTTGATCGTGATCTTTCCAGCCTCCTGGTTGAACTCGATGGCGTTGGACAACAGGTTGGAGAAGACCAGGCCGATTTTCTCCGCGTCGGTCTTGAACAGCAGGCGTTCCTCCCGGTTTTCCATCCCGTCGAACTGTACCGTGATGCCTTTCTGGGTGATCAAATGCTGAAAGGACTCCAGGGTGTTGGTGATCAGGCTGTTGATGTCCAGCATGGAAACCTGAAGGACCGCGTCACCCGCTTCCAGATCCGCGGCCGCGAAGATGTTGCGCAACTGAAAATCCAGGCTGAATGCCTCGGCGTAGATCATGGTGGCCACGGAGCCGACCATCTCCGGGTCCATACCTCCAGACATTAAT
>JADGCR010000360.1 GCA_015228895.1 Magnetococcales bacterium | reverse complement strand
TGGGTGATCGTGGGCCAGGGGTCGGTGATCTCCATGGGGGTGTATCTGGGGGCTTCCACCCGCATCGTGGACCGGGCCACCGGGGAGATCCATTACGGTTACGTTCCCCCCTACTCCGTGGTGGTCTCCGGGACCATGCCGGGCAAGCCGCTGCCCAACGGAGAACCCGGTCCCAACCTTTACTGCGCCGTGATCGTCAAGACCGTGGACGAACGCACCCGCTCCAAAACCGGCATCAACGAACTGCTGCGGGAGTTTTAGGGGGTCCACGGCGGCAGGTGGCGAGTCCCTTAAAAAACATACGATGGACACGTCACGCAAAAGACCACGCGCGCCGCTTGCTCACCCCAGCAGCCATTGCCCCCGTCCCAGAGCCAAAGCCCGCTCCATGGCCCCTCTGAGATGGGCGCGCCCGGCGGTCACGGCCTCCGGCAGGGAGAACCCGGCGGCCAGACCGGACGCGATGGCCGAGGCGAGCACACACCCGGTGCCATGAAAACCCGGCCCGGCCAGACGGGGGCCGCTGAACAGATGGATCTCCGGACCGAAAGCCAGCAGATCGGTCAGCACCGCACCCGTGCCATGCCCCCCCTTGACCAGCACCCCACCAGCCCCCAACGCCAACAGATGGCGGGCGGCCCGCCCCATCTCTTCGATTGAATCGACCGGCAGACAGCTCAGCCGGGCGGCTTCGGGAAGATTGGGGGTCAGCAACGCGATCCGGGGCAGCAGGCGGGTCAGGAACAGATCATGGCCGGATCGCTCCAGAAGAACCCCCCCCCCGGTGCCCGCCAGCACCGGGTCGGCCACCACCGGGATGTGGGGGTGCTCCTCAAGGAGATCGGCCACGGCGGCCACGCTCCTTTCGGTGGCCAGCATGCCCAGCTTGATGCAATCCGCTCCGACATCCTCCAGGCAGGCGCGCATCTGGGCGGCCACCAACTCTCCGTCCAGGGGGTGCACCCGCCACACCCTGCGGCTGTCTTGCACCGTGATGGCCGTCACCACCGTCATCCCGTAGCACCCCAAGGCGGTCACGGTCTTCAGATCCGCCTGCAATCCCGCCCCGGCGACCGGATCGGAACCCGCCACGATCAGAACCCGCTTTTTGTCACTCGACACTTTTTTTTTCCTCACCCATGGTGACTCTCCCACGCTTGTTTTTTTGCCCCGATTGAGGGACAATTCCACCTCTCAGTGTTTTTGCGGACCCGCCCGTCATACAAGGAACCAGATCATGCCAAAAGTGCTCATTTCTGACAAGATGTCCTCCGAAGCCGAAGCGGCGCTCACGGCGCGTGGCGTGGAGGTGGATTACAAACCGGGTCTGACGCCGGATGAACTGAAAGCCATTCTGCCGGAATACGACGGCATCGCCATACGTTCCGCCACCAAACTGACCGCGCCCCTCATCGAAGCCGCCACCCGACTCAAGGTGATCGGGCGCGCCGGCATCGGGGTGGACAACGTGGACATCCCGGCGGCCTCCAAACGGGGGGTGATCGTCATGAACGCCCCCTTCGGCAACGCCACCACCACCGCGGAATTGACCGTGGCCCTCGCCCTGGCCGCCGCCCGGCACATCCCGGCGGCCACCGCCTCCACCCGCGCCGGAAAATGGGAAAAAAACAGCTTCATGGGCCGGGAACTCGCGGGCAAGACCCTGGGCATCATCGGTACCGGCAATATCGGCTCTCTGGTGGTGGAACGGTTTCTGGGCCTGAAAATGCGGGTGCTGGCCTTTGACCCCTTCATCAGCAAGCAGCGGGCCGAAGACCTGGGTGTCTCCCTGGCCCCCACCCTGGAGGCGTTCTGGCCCCAGGTGGATGTGCTGACGGTCCACACCCCGCTCATCCCGGCCACCCGCCATATCGTCAACGCCAACGCCTTCGCCCGCATGAAACCAGGGGTCATCGTGGTCAACTGCGCCCGCGGCGGCATCATCGACGAGGCCGCCCTTTACGAGGCCCTCAAATCCGGCAAGGTGTTCGCCGCCGGTCTGGATGTCTTCGAAAAGGAGCCCGCCACCTCCAACCCCCTTTTCGAGCTGGACAACGTGGTCCTCACCCCCCATCTGGGGGCCTCCACCCACGAGGCCCAGGTCAAGGTGGCGGTGCAAATCGCCGAACAGATCGCGGATTACCTCCTCAAGGGCACGGTGCAAAACGCCCTCAACATCCCGGCGGTCTCGGAAGGGGAACTCTCCACCCTGCGTCCCTACCTGAATCTGGCGGACAAACTGGGCAGCACCCTGGGACAACTGACCGAATCCGGCATCAAACGCGTGGAAATCCTCTTCGAAGGCGAGGCTTCCTCCCTCAACCGCAAACCGATCATCAACACGGTCCTCAACAGCCTGCTCGCCCCCATGCTGGACACGGGCGTCAATCTGGTCAACGCCCCCCTGATCGCCGAGGAGCGGGGCATCGAGGTGGTGGAGGCGGTCCGGCGTCACTCCAACAAGGGATTCACCTCCCTGCTCGCGGTGACCATCACCACGGAAACCCGGGAACGGTGCATCACCGGCACCCTGCTCTATGGCAAACACCCGCGCATCGTCTCGATGAACGAAGTCCCCATCGAGGCCAATCCCGAGGGCAATCTGCTGTTCGTGGCCAACAACGACGCCCCTGGCCTCATTGGCCGGGTGGGCACCCTGCTGGGTGAGGCGGGCATCAACATCGCCAACTTCCACCTGGGACGCAAGGAGGTGGGCGGGCGGGCCATCGCCTTCATCAATGTGGATCAGGAGGTGCCGG
>JADGCR010000035.1 GCA_015228895.1 Magnetococcales bacterium | reverse complement strand
CGGGGTGTGTCGTCTTTTCAGTGACATCCCGGTCTCCGACCCGCCATCCTGATCCCCTCGCCCGCCTGGACCGGCCACTCTTTGCCCCCGTCCACAGCGCTTAACAACTTATCTTGTTTATTGCTCCCGCGCAAAATGTCACTTTCATCAACCTCTCCCCAGGCCCGACCGCGCCCTTTCCATGCGCAGCGCCTAATCCATAATTAAAATTATATATAACCACAATTTGGCCTTGCATCCTGCAAGAATCGATTTCCACGCCACAAATCCCATCCGAAGCCCTCCCGGCAATAATTATATGCCTTGTTTATGAAACCTTGAATTATATTTTTTTTGTGGACATTGGGTCACGAAGCGTTATAATTTGTAACATGATGAGTAGACTATGTAATAAAAATTAACATTCGTCAATTTTTATTATTTATATTCTATTATTCAATAAAATATCTAAAGTTATTAATTATCATATGTGCTTTCCATATGACCATTTTGGTGATGGGTATGAATCGTGGAGGACGCGGCCCCCCATTTCGAACAGGCTGCCGCCTTGGCCCTCGACCTTCTGCGACAACGGGAGTCGGTCCATGCGACGGATCTGCATGCCGCGTTGACCCGTTTGAAAGCAGGGCTGTGCGCGCTGATCTTGGACAGGGGGCCTTGTGAACAGGAAAGGGTGCGGGCGATCAAGAGGTTGTGGCATCGGGAGTATCACCTGGGGATGCGCCAGCTGGTGAGGCGGTTTGTGGACACCCATGCTCCGGCGGTTGCGCTGCTGGGTGCGCTTGATCTGCCTCGCGGGTGGGGTCAGGAGGTGCGCAACCGGTTGCTGGTGCAGCGACTGGAGGTGGCGCGGGGGTTGGAGCGGTTGGGGGATGGGGTGCTGGGCGAGGTGGTGGGGGATCTGGTGACGGTATGGCGTCGCGAGAGGGGATTGTTCTGGTTGGCCGGACGGATTCACCGATTGGTGGAATCCTTGGCGGTGGAGGGACGGAACAGATTGCTGGATGGTCGGATGATCTATTTCAGGACGATCTTGAGTCAGGTGGGTCAGTCGGCACGACGGACCCATTTTTTGTTTGCCGGAGCGGTGGGGGAGGAGACGCGACCCTTTTGCGCGGTGCGGGCGGGTTGGGTGTTCGATCTGGGGGAGGTGCTCTCCTGGGAAAAGATGTCGTGGAGTGGTCAAAGGGAGGATGGCCGGGTGCTGGAGTGTTGTGGCGGGCGAGGTTGTCGCCATATCCTGTTGCCGGTGGCCGCGGAGGGTCTGGGGCGGGAACGTTTTTTCAGTCGGCTGGGCAGACGGGTCGTCGGCCAGGGAGGGAGTCGGAGGGGGACCAGGTACTGGGATGGCGGGACAGGATGCGGCCAATGGCATGATGCCGCTTTCGGCAACGCCTTGGAGTATATGCGGCGCGCCGTCGGTCGGGTCGGGGAACCTGCGGGCGGCATCCGCAACACCCCTGGCGAAAGACGGATGATGTTCGTGTTGCAGGACGGGGTGCCCTGGATCGAGATGGGTGTGGTCCCCTATCGGGAATCTCTGCTGCGGCTGGAAAAGCTGATCTGGAGGCATGAATTCGGCCATTACATGGATTATTTTTTGAATGGTTTTAATAATCAACCATGCAGTCATGCCGATTCGATCTTGCGTCGCGCCCTGATCAGGGAGGGCTGCGCCGTGGCGATGCGGGCCGGTTTGCGTGGTTCGGTGGCCTACCGGAAGCGGATTGCGAAGCGGACCAGCCAGACGTTGCACACGCTGATGGTGCGCATGGGACTGATCCCCGGCGAGGCGCGTCGAGCCTGGTTCGACGAGGCGTTCAGACGATTCGGGTTGACATTGCAGCAGGTGGAAGGGGTCTTGGGGGTGGATACCCTGTACGGTGGTTTCGAGCGGGAACAGAACCGCCTGGTCCTGTTGCTGACCGCCCTGGAGCGTCGTGATGTCCTGTTGCTGGGGGAACAGGTATTGGAGTGGCGTCGGCAACGTCACCAGGAGCTGGGCATGGCGCTGACCGTCGGGGATTTTTTTGGCTCCATGACCGGAAATCTGGTAGGCCGCGGGCATCGGGACGACTATTATCGGCATCATCCCAGCCGTCGTTTCACCGAGACGTTCGCCAACGGGGTGGTCATGCTGGGAGATTGGAATCTGTTCTGGACCCGGTTGATGCAGATCATGACGCCCCGTTTCGCCGGACGCATGATCGCGATCCTGCAGGACGAAAGCCGTTTCAGCGGGTTACGGCAAGGCCGACAGCCGTTCCCACTCCGATAAGAATGCCAACAGATGCGGCTTCCTTTCCGCCTCGACCGTAATCATCTCCCTGGCACGCTTCTGTTCCGACTCATACTCCGGGGTCGAAAACAAACCGGCAAAATGAGCCATGCGCAACCAGACAAGATAGGTCGTCAAAGCGTCCCGCTCATTGTAAGCGATGATCTCCTCCAGACGCCCCTCCAACCACAACCGGGGCACTTCATGACCCGCCACGTCCATCTTGCCCGGAATGCCGGACAAAACCGCCAGCTCATGCAGGGAGGGAGAACCCTGACCCCAGCCGGGCGCGGCATACTCCTTCAAATCGATGTGCCAATCCCCCCCACGGGCAAAATAGTCCACCCCCTCCCAGGGCTTGGCGGGACGATGGGCAAATTTGGGCGCGCGCAACCCCAGGCAGATCCCCCGCTGCGTCAAAATGCGCAAATCGGCCGCCAGGGAATTGTATCCCACCAACTGAGGCTGACGCTCCCCAAGAGCGGTGAGGAAGCGGCCGATGATCTCCACCTCGCCAGACTCCACCTTGGGCTCCCGGGGCAGGGAGAGCAGGGTCAAGGTCACCCGACCATCGGCATGGGCGTGACGCTGCACCGCGGCGATGGATACCAGACGACATTGAATGGTCTTCAGATAGGGTTGCGGGTCCTCCTCCCTGGCGCCACCCCGCTTCCACATCTCCTGCATCACCTCGGCATCCCCCACCTCGGCACCCAGGTCATACAACAGACGACCTGAACGGGGATCCGGGATCCACTCCGCATCGAAGGCCCACACCAGCTTGTTGACTGACTTGAACATGATTGACCCGTTATTATTTGGCGGAAAATGGCCGCCCGGCCGTCTCGACGACATGATTGACCGACCATGGATTGCCGTCCCGCTCGGTGACGGGACCCGGCAAATTCTCAATCGGCTGCTGGAACAAAAACAGAATCTGCCGCGTGGCCAGCTCCGACAACAACTCGATGGGCTGACCCGCCTCCGGGGCCATGGACTGACCCATGGCGTATGCCCCGGCCACCGCGGCGATGGAACCGCCCACCGCGCCCGTGGCCGCGCCCGTGGCCACCAGAGCGGTCCCCATCACCGCGGCCCGCTGCACTCCGTCACTCTTCTGCGCGGGAACCGACTCCACCCGGATCCGCAGGGTGCGCAACAAACGTCCCTTGGCGATCAGATACACATCCCAGTCCAGCAACCCGCTGCTGGTGGCGGAGGCGGCGCGCATCTCCCGCGGGGAGATCCACAACACCGCCGGCCAACTGGATTTCTGACTGATGGCCAACGCCCCCTCCAGATAATAGGCGGGAGTCCACTCCGGAATCAGCCGCTCCGCCAGATTCCCTGGCAACAACTGCCGGAAAATCGTCCGGCTCAAGTCCACCAGCACCTCCGGCTGTCCGGCGATCTGCCGGGCGATGGGCAGCAGGTGGAGTTCCGCATACGGGGAGACATCCAGCATCTCATCCCCGGTCACGTCCCAACAGACACTGACCCCCTTGAAAGGCGTCTCGCACGCCTTGCGGTGAATGGCGGCTTGCGCCGGCGCGGCGAACGCGATCCCCAGCCAAGCGGTAAGCAGAATGCCAGCAGATAGAATTTTCATGGTGGTTTGTCCTTTGCCGTTTTGATGCATGAGTCACACACACTCAACATGCAAGGATCACGCCATTGGAAAAACGCTCCCTGGACTGACCTCACCTCCCCGGTCGGGCGCCGGACCGCTACCCCTTGGAGGTCAACTGAAACACCCCATCCCAATCCGCGGGGGGCGGGTTGGCGACATACTCCTGGCATCGTTCCAGATAGGTCCGGGAAGGCCCGTCATCCGGGATGACCTGCAAGGCGGCGGCGAAACGGTCGATGGCCGCCGGATAGTCCCGCTTGCGGTAAAGTTCCAACCCGGCCAGATAATGACCCCGCATCTCCTCCTGCTGCGGGGAGAGGCTCCCCTTGTGGCCCATGAGTTGGTAGATGGGCACCGGCTCCTTCTTGCCCACCACGCGGATGGTATCCAGCAGGCGGACCTCGATGTGCTCCCTGGCCTGCTCGCAAGTGGAACCGGAGATCATCGTCCCGGAGGCGTAAAACTTGTTGGCCCCCTCCAGTCGCGCCGCCAGATTGACCGCGTCCCCCATGATGGTGTAGTCCATGCGCTGCTTGGAGCCCATGTTACCCACCACCATCGGCCCGGAGTTCAGCCCCATGCGCACCGTCATTTTGGGACGGCCCTCCGCCAGCAGCCGCTCCCGCATCGACTCCATGTGCGCCGCCATGTCCGCCGCCGCCCAGCAGGCCAGTTTGGCGTGATCCGGTTGATCCAGGGGCGCCCCCCAGAAGGCGATGATGGCATCCCCCTCGAACTTGTCCACCGTGCCGTCGTATCTGGCGATGATGTCGCACATGGCGGTCAGGTACTCGTTGAGCAACTGCACCAGTTCGCTGGGGGTCAGTTTTTCGGAGATGCTGGAAAAACCGGCCACATCGGAGAAGAAGGCGGTCATCTCCCGCTGCTCTCCACCCAGGGAGAGCTTGGAGGGGTCCTTGACCAGAATATCCACCACCTTGGGAGAGAGATATTGGCCAAACGCCCCCTTGATCATCTTCTTCTGGCTCATTTCCAGCAGATAGTAGCGCATGGTGATGGCCAGGAAACCCAGAAAGCCGGCGATCAGGGGATACGACATGGAGAAGACCAGACCCACATGCACATAAAGCCAGGTCGCGGCGCCCACGAACACCACCCCCAGCATCAACGCCGCGAAGGTCCGGTAGGTGGGGGCATGGATGGTCCCCATGGCGATGATGGTCACCATGAAGCACAACATCACCAGGATCTCCAACCCCGTGGAGGCCGGACGCAGAGGCGCGCCCTTCATGAGGGTGTTGATGATGTCGGCGATGATCTCCACCCCGTACACCATGCCCACCGGGGTGTCGAACCAGTCATGGGACACCTCCGAGGTGTCCCCCACCAACACCAGCTTCCCCTTGACCCAGTAACTCAGCTCCTCACGCTCATCCTGGTCCAGATCGGCGATGTCCAGAAACTCCAGCGCCGACAGACCCACGGAAGGAATCTGACTCAAGAATTTCGCGCCCCCGGAAAGGGGAGGGAAATCGATGAAAACGTTGTTGTTCTGATCCAATGGGATCTTCATCCGGTCGCCAAGATGCAAAAACCCCTTTTCCAGTCGCGGTTCCACCCCCCAGAACATGGCCAGCGCCTTGACCGAATAGGGCCAACTGTTGGCCTCCTTGACGATCTCCGGATAGATCTTCAAACGGGAGAGACTGGTGATGATGGCGCTTGGCGAACTGATGTTGGTGTAACCGTCCTGGGTCACCTCCGCCAGCCTGGACGTGGCGCGGTTCATCCGATGGAAGTGTCCCTCCTTGAAGTCGGCCTGGGCCACCAGCAGGACGTTGCCCGCCTTCCTGAGGGAAGCCGCGGTGGGCTCGTCCTCCTGGTAGGAACTGGGAAAATCCATCAAAACGTCCAGGGCCACCACCTTGGCACCCAGTTCGGTCAGGTTCTCGGCGATCCTGCCCAGATCCGTGCGCCGCAAGGGGAAGCTGCCGTATTTCTGAAAAAATTTCTCGTCCGTATTGACCAAAAGAATCTCGTTGGAAAATTTGACCTTTTCCTGATCGGCCAGGGTGATGCGCAGGATCTGCCGAAAGGAGATGGTCTGTTCTTCCAGCAGGGCGAACAGCTCGTGGTATTCCGCTGGAATCATCAGCAGAAACAGCGCGATGGTCGCCATGATGTCGTAGCGTATCAATAATTTTCCCAGTTTTTTCATTTTTGGTTCCGCCCCCTCGAAAACCAGTAAAAAAATGTCCGCCCAGGTACTGGGCGGACAAACGCTGCCGGTCAAGCCTGATGGTCTGTTTTACAAAAAAACCAGGGCGAGATCAATCCTGCTCGGAGAGCATTTTCTGATACTGCACCGCTTCGTTCTTTTGCAGGTCCTTCAGGTTCAGGTCGTGATAGGTCTTGATGAGCATGGGACGCATATCCACGTCCTTGGGGTTCTCCTTGAAATACTTGCGGTACATGTCCATGGCGGCCACGGTGAAACCGTGATCCTCCATGTAGGCCCCCAGCATGAAATCATCACCCGGCGCCAGGGCCTGCATCTCCTTCATCCCCTTGTCCAGGGTCTTGAGCTGCTCCCCATCCACCCAGTTGATGGTGTTGCCCTTCTTGGGGGCGTACACCTCCTGGCCGTTCTGCATCACCTTCACCAGATAGATGTGCCTGCCGTTGGTCAAGCCGGAAATCTTGTGGCGGATCATCTCCCCGGTGCCAGCCGGAACCGGAATGGGCTTGTCGTTGATGATCAGCTCATAGGTGTACTCGGAGCCGATGTTGGACCAGACCAGATCGGGATACTGGGGAGAGAGGGAGATCTCCTTGATGGTATCCAGCTTGGTGGATTTCCCCTTGTCCACACTGCGGCGCACCGTGGTGTAGCGCTGGGCCTTGGCGAACCGCTTGTCCAGGCTCTCCAGCAGGTCGCTGGAGCTTTTTTCCGGTTCGGAGAGGGCACCGGAGACCTTCTCGATGGCGGTGGCCGTGATCTTGACCAGGGAATTGGCACCCATGTTCTGAATGGTGCTGGTGGCCTGGTTGATCAGTTTGGCCGAGCCGTCCCCCGCGGTGCGCACCTGCTCCCCCTCGGAGAGCAACTTGTTGCGCATCACCGGTTTCCATTTCTCTCCGTCCTTGCTGTATTCGACCGTGCCTTGGGCCTGGGTGATCATGGCCACGGGATTCACCTCGGCCCACCCCTGGGAAGTGATGCCCAGAGTCCACAAAAAAGCCGTTAAAACAATGAATTTTAAACTCCTGATCGTCATGGTCTGCCTCCTGAATGATGGAACCAATTGGTTTTGAAATGATCATAAAACCATGTTGTTGGTTGCGTTGCACATCTTCCGAATGATCTCCTGCGCCCCCCGCCGACCCCCCCACAAGATTCCGACCCATTTTCCACGCTATTATAACAACTCACAGCGCAAATAAAGTCAAGCAAATAGATGCGATTTTTTCACGGGATGACCATTTGTTACAAAAACGCCGAACCCGGAGAGCCCTTGTGTAACCTATTATTGCAAAACGGGTTTTATTTGACAATCCGGTAACGGGCGGGAGCCGTCCGTCCGTTTTTTCCACCCCGGTTCATCCTGTTTTCACTCAAGCTTTGCCCCGCGGATGCCGATCAATGAGCTTAAGGGATGCTTTCTTCAACCGCGGATTGTGAGGTATAAAGAGATGGACATGGCACTGGTTGCGCCGGAATCCGTATCAATCCAACGACTGGTCATGGATGGCCGGATTTCCAAAGAGGCAACAGCCTTTTCTTCTGCATATGCCAGCCCGACAAGAAGCCGGGGCGACTTGCAGACCACAGCGACGCGAGGCGACCTGGTGGATATCTCCGGTCTGGAAGCCATCGGCGAGGCCATCAGGCAATATCGGGGTCAGGAGGCCCTGCCCATCCCGGAATCCGTGGGCAAGGCGATCCGTTCCCTGGTGCAGGAGGTCCTGGATGGACTGCCACGGGGCGGAGGCTTCTTCGCCTTTTAAAACCAAGCCGGGCCGGACCCGATTCGGGGTCCGGCCCCAACAGAAGAGTGCCATGAGCAAACCCCCGAAAGATGGCGCGATGGTCGCACCCCAGCATCAACCCCCCAAACCGTTTGCGGACGATTCCGCCAAGAACCAGTCACTGGTCATGGCGGCCTATGCGTTGCGACCGGCCAGGCCAGCCCCGGAAGTGCGCGACGACGACCACGACGACCACGACGCCCACGCCACGACTCTGGCTGGACAGGTGCTGGCTTTGCAACCCCCCCAATCCCCGACCCCCGACCCGGAAGCGTTCAAGAACCGTTTGGCGGATGTCATGCGCAACCTTTGAACCCCCTCGTTTTGACGCCATCAGCCTTTTTTGCGCTTCAGGATTCTCACCAGGAATCGGGTCTCCTGCATGCCCAGCGCCAACGCGCTGAGCAGATACAGCAGACCACCCCCCAGCAAAATGGCGGTCAGGGTGACCCCCTGAGCCAGGCCGGAATGGGCCTGGGGCCAATAGGTGTCGCGGGTGTACAGCAAAAACCCCCCCATGATGCCGCACGCCACCCCCCCTTTGAGAAGCGTCACCCCCAAAGCGGAACCCGGAGTGAATCCGGCCTTGCGCCGCAACGCGCGCAACAGCAGGCCGGCGTTCAGGAATCCCCCCAGGGAGGTGGCCAGGGCGAGGCCCACATGCTGCAGGGGAAACATGAGGACGACGTTCATGACCATGTTGAACGCCATGCAGATCATGGCGATGCGCACCGGGGTGCGGGTGTCCTGCATGGCGTAGAACGCGGGGGCGGTCACCTTCACCGTGGAGAGGGCGATCAATCCCACACTGTAGGCCAGCAGGGCGTTGGCGGTCAGATGGGTGGTCTCCGGGGCGAACGCCCCGCGCTCGAACAACAGCGCCAGCATGGGTTCCCGCATCACGATCATCCCCACCGTGGCGGGCAGGGTGAGAAAGGCGATGACGCGCAGCGCCATCTCCAGGTCGCTTTTGAACCCCTCCCGATCCCCCAGGGCGGCCTTGGCGGAAAGGGTGGGCAGAATGGCCGTCGCCAGGGCGATTCCGATGAGTCCCAACGGGAATTCCAACAGACGATCCGCGTAGTAGAGATAGGAAATGGAACCCACCGGCAACCAGGAGGCGAGGAAAAGGTCCAGCAAGAGATTGATTTGCGCCACCGAAACCCCCAGCAGGGACGGTCCCATCAGAGAAAGGACGCGCCGGATGGCCGGATGGCCCGGCGCCCAGCGGAAACGGAACATCAATCCCAGACGCGCGATCGCGGGAAGTTGGAAAGCCAATTGCATGCACCCTCCCAGCAGCAACCCGACGGCCAGCCCCATGGTGGGATGTGCCATCCAACGAGAGAGGATCGTCGCCCCCAGAATCATCGCCAGATTCAATAAAATGGGGGTGGCGGCGGGAATGGCGAACTTCTGGTTGCTGTTGAGAATCCCCGCGGCCAGGGCGGCCAGGGAGATGAAAAAGATGTATGGAAAGGTGATGCGGGAGAGGGTCACCGCCAGATCGAACTTCCCCGGATCGTCGATGAAGCCGGGGGCGGCCACGAACACCAGACCGGGCATGATGATCTGACCCACCGCCACCACCAGCAACAACAGGCTGAACAGATAGGAGAAAACCGCCTGGACCGCCTCTTTGGTCGCCACCGGGTCCCCCTTGGCCAGATAATCGGCGAACACCGGCACGAAGGCGGTGCTGAAGGCCCCTTCGGCGAAAAGACGCCGCAGGAAATTGGGCAGCTTCTGCGCCACGAAAAAGGCGTCCGCTCCCATGCTGGCCCCGAACGCCTGCGCGATGATCATGTCCCGGATGAAACCGGAGATCCGGGACAGGAGGGTGAAAAAACTGATGATGCCGGTGGAACGGAGCAGATTGGCCCGACCGGTCCGCTCTGGCGTGGTGTTTTTGATCAACACTTGAGAAAAACCTTTGACGAATGAGGGTGAAATGGGATTGAATGTCAATTTTTAATCTTTTGTCTCTTCGCAGAGAGTGGCCAGGGGGTCGGCCGCTCCGAACTTCAAGCATGATGCCTTTACAGTGACGCTTCAATCAAGATAGGGAGTTTTTGTTCAGTGGCCAATATTAAATCTTCCATGAAGAGCATTCGCCAGTCCGCCAAGGCGACCAGCCGCAATCGGTCCACCAAGTCGCGCATGCGGACTTTCATCAAAAACGTCATCCAGGCTTCCGCCTCCGGTGACCTGCCCACGGCTCAGGAAGCCCTGCGTCAAGCCACTTCCGTTCTGGCGGTCACGGCGCGCAAAAGGGTGATTCATCCGAACACGGCGGCCCGTCAGACCCGGCGGCTGCATGCCAAGGTCAGGGCGTTGGCCTTGTCGTCCGGCACCGCGGTCTCTCATTCCTCCTGATATAAGAGCGGGTGGCGGTTTCGACCGCGCCCGCATATCCTGAATGCAGTTTAATGAACTTGCCATTCCCGAAGCTGTGATGGTCGGCATCCGCGCTTGCGGATACGCCGATTGCACCCCCATCCAGGAGATGACCCTGCCCCTCACCCTGGCGGGCCAGGATGTCGCAGGCCAGGCCCAGACCGGAACCGGCAAGACCGCCGCCTTTCTCATCGCCGCCTTCACTTGGCTGCTCAAGCATCCCCACAAAAAACGCCACGGGGCCCATGACGAAGAAGGCAAGGGGGAACACGCATCCTCCAGCCGGCCCCGCGTCCTGATCATCGCCCCCACCCGCGAACTGGCGGTCCAGATCGAGAACGACGCCTTGCGCATCGGCGGACACCTGGAGTTCAACATCGCCACGGTCTACGGGGGGGTGGATTACGAAAAGCAGCGCGCCACCCTGAGCGCCGGAGGAGTGGATATCCTCATCGGCACGGCGGGACGCCTGATCGATTATTTCAAGCAAAAGTCCTATCGGGTCTCCGGGGTGGAGGTGCTGATCATCGACGAAGCGGACCGCATGTTCGACATGGGGTTCATCGACGATCTGCGCTACCTGCTGCGCCGCCTGCCCCCGTTCGATCAACGGCTTTCCATGCTCTTTTCCGCCACCCTCTCCTATCGGGCGCAGGAACTCTCCTACGAATACATGAACAGCCCGACGGTGATCTCCACCAACATGGACATCAAGTCGGTCACCCAGGTGACCCAGACGCTTTATCACGTCGAAAGAAAAACCAAAATCAGCCTGCTGGTGGGTCTGCTGCGACGGGACCTGACCGACGATGTGGGGGTGGCCTGCGGACGGGCCATGGTGTTCGTCAATACCAAGCGGATGGGGGAACGGCTCAAGGAGTGGTTGCGCAGCAACGACATCATGGCGGGCTATCTCTCCGGTGACGTGCCCCAGACCAAACGGCTGCAAACCCTGCAACGGTTCCAGGACGGTCTGATCCCGGTGCTGATCGCCACCGACGTGGCGGGCCGCGGCCTGCATATCGATGGTGTCACCCACGTCATCAACTTCGACCTGCCGGAGAATCCGGAGGATTACGTCCACCGCATTGGCCGTACCGCCCGCGCCGGCGCCAGAGGGGATGCCATATCTCTGGTGGACGAGGATGGCGTGTACAACCTGGAGGCCATCCTGACCTATCTGGGGACCGACATCCCCGCCACCTGTCCCCAGGACGATCTGTTCATCAAACTGACCACCCCGCCCTACTCGGAGCGCACCGAACCGATGGTCAGGGGCCGGACAGGCCGAACCCCGACGACGACCCGTGGTGGCCCAAACAGACGCGCGGTCACACAACGTCCCAAGGGAGAGAGCGTCTCAGTCCCAAAAATCGATTCCCCCCCACCCTCGGAACCACTCCCCGCAACCGCCGCTCCTGCTCCGTCCCCGCGACGCCGTCGCCGCAAGAAAACCGTGGCGGGTGGTGATGCCACCGGAAGCAACCCAACCGGAGAATAAACGACAGGACGTCGCGGGAATCCCTCAGAATCCCAAAACAAGGCAGCATTGATTATACTGGTTTTTTCTGAATGCGGGAGAACCTTATGGAAAAGATTCTTCTGGTGGAAGGCTCGAAAAGCTTTGCCGCGCTGCTTAAAGGCCGCATTGAGTCCGAGTTGCACTTTACCGTGTTCTGCGCCTACACCCTGTCCGCCGCCAAGGAGATCGTGCGCCGGGAAGGGGCGGATTTCTTTCTCGGCATTCTCGGTCTCTACCTCTCCGACGCCCCCAACGGGGAGATCGTCGATTACGTCCTGTCCCTGAACATTCCGTCCGTCGTCTTCACCGGCGAAATGAAGGAAGAGGTACGGATGAACGTGGTCTCCAAGCGGGTTCTGGACTATTTCATCAAGGACAACTCCAGCAGCATCGACGCGGTGCTGTATTTCATCGACCGCCTGAGAAAAAACGCCGCCATCCGCGCCCTGGTGGTGGACGACTCCAAAAGTTCGCGCCATCACATCCGGCAATTCCTGACACGCTGCAATTTCGAGGTCCTGGAAGCCCAGGACGGTCCGCAAGCCCTGCAGATCCTGCAGGAACACCAGGAAGTCCACCTGATGATCGTGGACTATGAAATGCCGGGCATGAACGGTTTTCAGCTCATCAAAAAAATCCGCACCCGGTTCACCCGGGACCGCACCGCCATCATCGGCCTCTCCTCCCACGGAAGCGGCGATCTGGCGGCCCAGTTTCTCAAGGCCGGGGCCAACGACTTTCTGGCCAAGCCGTTCCGAGACGAGGAGCTTTTCTGCCGTGTGTCGCAGAACATCGAAATCATCGAAAAGAATTCCCACTTCGAAAATCTGGTCGCCGAGCGCACCTCCCGGCTGCGGGAGGCCCACGAGCAGCTCAAGAACCGGGAAAAACGCCTCGGCTCCATTCTGGAAACCGCCCTGGACGCCATCATCACCGCCGACAAACAGGGGTGCGTGACCGGATTCAACCCGGCGGCGGAGAAACTCTTCGGCTATCCGGCCCATACCGCCATTGGCCGGACCGTGGCCGAACTCATCATACCCCCCGATTTGCGCCAGGGTCACACCGAAGCGCTGCAACGGCTGGTGCCCAACATCGTGACCGGGGTGCTCCGGCGGCGCATCGAGGCCCCGGCCATGCGCGCGGACGGTTCCATCATCGACATGGAAATGGCGTTGACCTCGGACGTTCTGGACGGCGAACCGATCTTCACCGCCTTTCTGCACGACATCACCGACCGCAAGCAGTTGTTGAAATCCCTGGAAGAGACCCTCCAGGTGGCCGAGTCGTCCAATCGGGCCAAAAGCGAATTCCTGGCCAACATGAGCCACGAGATCCGCACCCCGATGAACGCCATCATCGGCATGACCGACCTGGTGCTGCTGACCGAATTGACCGAAAACCAGCGGGACCATCTGTTGATCGTCCAGAACGCCTCCCAGAACCTGCTGGACCTGATCAACGCCATCCTGGATCTCTCCAAGATCGAGGCGGGAAAATTCCATCTGGAGAGGATCCCCTTCGATGTGCATGGCCGCATTGGGGCGGCCTGCGAGACCATGGCGATTCGCGCCCAACAGAAACGGATCGGATTGTATTGCCAAATCGCGCCGGAGCTGCCGGAAACCCTGGTGGGGGATCCCTTGCGTCTGACCCAGGTGCTCATCAATCTCCTCACCAACGCCATCAAGTTCACCGAACGGGGCGAGGTGGTCCTGAGGGTGGAGCCGGCCTCCGGAACGCCCGCGACGGACGGAGTGGTGTTGCGGTTTTCGATCACGGATACCGGTATCGGAATTCCCCCCGACCGGGTGGAGCAGATTTTCGAGCGTTTCACCCAGGTGGATGGCTCCACCACCCGCAAATACGGTGGCACGGGACTGGGTTTGACCATATGCCGCAGCATCGTCCACCTGATGGGCGGGGAAATCGGGGTGCAAAGCCGCATCGACGCAGGCAGCACGTTCCATTTCACCGCCCATTTCGCGCTGGGAAGTCGCACGGTCCAGCAGAGCGAAGCGGTCATGGAGGGGCGGCGCAACGGAGAGCAACCGGCGGCCCCACTGGCCGGGATCCGGGTGGTGGGTACGGGGGTCCATGCCACGGGACGGAACATCCTGCAACATTTATTGCTCCAGGGGGGGGCCACCGTGGCACTGGCGGCGGACCTGGCCGCCCTGCAGGCCCTGCTGCAACAGGCCGCGGCCACGGCGACTCCCTACGATCTGCTGATCCTGGATCATCCCTCGCTGTTGGCGGCGCACCAGTCGTTTCCCGCCATCATCCGTCGCGAGGGATGGCAGAACGCCCCGCTGGTGACCGCCCCCCCCGGCAAGCGTATCGAAGAGACCCCACTCTCCGTGGCGTTCGCCGACGCGGTTCTGGTGGGCGAACCCGTCTTGCGTTTTCCCTTGCTGCGGGGGATCAGACGGGCTTTGGGTCAGGCCCAGCCGGCGCCTCCCCCCGCCACCGCGCGTCAATCCACCTTGGTTCGACAGATTCCGCTCCGGATTCTGGTGGTGGACGATCAGGTCAACAACCAGAAACTGGCTTTGAACATCCTGGAGCGGTTCGGCCACAAGGTGACGGTGTCGGACAACGGCCTGGAAGCGTGGAATATTCTGCAAACCCAGGGAATGGATGTGGTCCTGATGGATCTCCAGATGCCGGAGCTGGACGGGTACGAAACGACCCGGAAAATCCGTCAGGCCAACCCGGAGCAGTGCCCCAACACCCGGATTCCCATCATCGCCTGCACCGCCCATGCGTTGGAGACCGACCGGCAGCGGTGTCTGGAAGAGGGCATGAACGGATTCCTGCGCAAACCCTACCGGGCGGAGGAGCTGCTGGACGCCCTCACCCCCTTCCTCCACAAACCCCAGG